>JAPLJV010000055.1 GCA_026388415.1 Deltaproteobacteria bacterium
CACCTCAACAGTTCCCCTCTTTAGAAAAGAGGGGTTAGGGGAGATTTGGTTAGTGTTGGGGAAGGTTTCGGGGCATGAAGAGGTCACTTCAGGAGCGAAAGGAGGTATTCCCCGTAGTGATTGTTGCTGACGGGGCTGGCCAGGGCGATTAGCTGGTCGGCCGTGATGTAGCCCTTGTTGTAGGCGATTTCTTCGAGGCAGGCGACCTTCAAACCCTGGCGATGTTCGATCGTGGCGATGAAGTTGCTGGCCTCGAGCAGGCTCTCGTGGGTGCCCGTATCGAGCCAGGCGATGCCCCGACCCAGCACTTCCACCTGGAGTTGGCCGCGCTGCAGGTATTCCCGGATGACGTCCGTGATTTCCAGCTCTCCACGGGCCGAGGGCTTCAGCTTCCCGGCAATTTCTACTACGTCATTATCGTAGAAATACAGGCCCGTGACGGCATAGTTCGATTGCGGCTGCGCTGGTTTTTCCTCAATGCTGACCGCCCGGCCCTGCCCATCGAAGGCCACGACGCCGTACCGGTTGGGGTCTTTCACCCAGTAGACGAATACCAGGGCGCCTTTAGTCATCCGGCCTGCCTTTTCGAGGATCCCCGAGAGCCCCTGGCCGAAGAAGATATTGTCTCCCAAAATCAGGCAGACATTGTCCCGCCCGATGAAAGGGGCGCCGATGGTGAAGGCCTGGGCGAGGCCGCCGGGGTGGGGTTGCTCGGCATAGGAGAGTGACAAGCCTAACCGGGAGCCGTCGCCGAAGAGCTCCCGGTACAGCGGCAGATCGCGCGGTGTCGAAATGAGGAGGATTTCCCGAATCCCGGACAGCATCAGGATCGAAAGCGGATAATAGATCATCGGCTTGTCAAAGATCGGCAGCAGTTGCTTGGAGACGGTGGTTGTCACCGGGTAGAGCCGCGTGCCGGAACCGCCGGCGAGGATGATGCCTTTCATAAAAATACCGCCTGTATCAGGTTTTTCTGCATGGCCTTATTCCAATTTAATTAAACCCCGCCTTTCGTCCATCCCTCGCCAACGCATCTTTCTTCAGATAAATTTGCGTGTTTCGGCGCATGTAGTCGAAAAGGTTGTTGAAATGGTCAATGTCCTGGGCTACATCGCGGGTCCAAGCGGAGACAGCGAAGTCGTAGGCGGTTTTTGAATCCGTGCCTTCGAAGAGGCGCATGGGAATCGTCACCGCAATCCCCTTGTCGTGGTAGCCCCTGTTAAAAGGGTCGGTAAAGACGTCCGTATTCGTTATGCTGTACCAGGCCGACAGGATCACACCGTTGAAGAATTTTGACAACGTCACCACCGTCCCCCGATCGCCCGCCAGAAACTGACCAGTCTTGAAGTCGAGCGCCGCCTCGATCTCGGGAAAATTTATGCGCGTGTTTAAGAAGGCCGTCTGATAGACATCCTTGTAATCATTCTCCTTGAAACCAAAGGCCATATCAGGGTCCCGTTTCTTCACGAGACTGCCCGCCAGCCCCACCATCACCCGCCCGCCAAAAAGGGGTGTGGCCAATTCTGCATCCAGCCCGCCGTACTGAACCTCCAGAAGCCCCACATCCAGTCGGCCATAGATCTCATAGGGGAACTTTCTGATCTGCTCGGCCATCAAAATCCCCAACACGGCCTTATTCTGCTGGTAAGGCACAATATCCGTCCGCACTGCCTCCGCCGAGGGAGTATTCAAAGAGGACACCGTATTGAAGGGATAATATTCCAGACCCGTGATCAGGGATGCCCCCGACCAGGGATAGACGCCCACCCAGGCCCGCGCGCCGAAGCGGTACTTGAAAAACCCCGAGGGATCGTTGAGGAATGTCCGAAAGGACGGCAGTATCCCGTAATCCCACCACTTCCGGTAAAGCTTCTTCCCGGGCAGACCATCGGTAATGTCCGTATTGAATACATCTGCCATACCGGACCTGATCCGGTATCCATTATTAGCACTGGATTCCGGCTTTCGCCGGAATGACGACGAGAGAAACTCCGCCGCCGTAATCTTCTCCGCCAGGAAGAGCGCCGCATCCTCGCGCAGGCAGGTAAGCGACACGATGGGAAGCCCGTTGTTCGCGATAATCAGGCGGAGCTCCCGAATCTCGATGGGCGCAAACTCCGTTACGACCCGCAGCATCACCGCGACGGCCCGCGGCGTGTAGTAATACTTGTCGTTCCGGGCCTCTACCGCCAGCTTATCTCCGTCCCGCAGCACGATAATATCGCTGAAGCCGGAAGCATCCAGCCCGCGGGCGATCCGTTGCTCCCAGGGATGCAGAAGACGGTACTCAGGTTTTTCCTTGTAGGGATGATCATAAATTGGAATCAGGGGCACGCCCATATCGAAGGCCACAGAAATATTCGCCCCGATCTGCTGCCCCCGCTGCCAGCTCAGATCTGTCTCTACCCAATCCAGAGGCCGCCAGCGGATACCGAAGTTATATTGGGAGGGGACGGGTTCGGTAAAATACTTTGCCTGCGCCGGATCGCCGGTCTGCTCGTCGTAGCGGATCGGGTTGTACTCCGCCATCAGCATCAGCCGCTCCGACAGAGCAAACTGTACTCCCCAGAAGAATTGTCCATCCTGCCGGAAGGAGGCGTTGTCGGTGAACATCTCGACTGCGATTCCTTCCCCCTGTCCGGGCAGCGGCTGTTTCCCGTAGCGCCCGTTCCCGAAACCGATCGTGAAATCGAAGGGATAGATCTGCTTGCTCGCCACCAGGTACTGGGCGGGATAAACCCGCGTCCCGTGTGGATCCATGATCCCGACGGCGATGGCCGGCCACCACTTTCCTTCGGCGAGAAACTGATACTTGAAATCTATAGCCTTGTCCCTGGTATTGCCATAGTCCGCCGTAAGTGCTCCCACACCCATGACTTCCGTCACCCGCCCACCGATCTCCAACCCCGAAAGCAGCGCAACCGCAAAATAATAGTTTCGATACGGATCAACCTGGCTCGCGCCGAAGCGATACCGCCCCGCCCGCATCACCCGCGCCGTAGGAATCTCCATGATCCCCGTCCCGCCCCAGTTCGCCGGTCCGTCAAAGGGTTCATCCGCCGCTACCGCAGTCCCAATCAACGCCGCAACCAAAAACCAGACAAAAAAAAGGGCTAACGCCCTTTGCTTCAGCATCCTGATATTCCTTTACGTTTTAAGAGACTTTGCACAACTCCCTTATTCGTCATTCCGGTGCTCTTTTCAGTCCTCGCTTGACGGGGAAAAACCGGAATCCAGGAAGTGGCTGATAATACTGGATACCGGCCTTCGCCGGTATGACATAATTGATGGTTTTCTGTAATTGTGCAAGGTTTCTTAAAGTGTTAGAGCGTAAAACATAATTACATCCTGTTGCCGCAGGTATAGCCGGCGTTGAGCAGGGTCTTTTCTTTGGCGGCGATTTCGAGGTCGGCGGCGACCATCATGTCAATAAGCTGATCGAAGCTGACTTTCGGCTGCCAGTTGAGGTCGTGGCGGGCCCGGGAGGCATCGCCCAGCAGAACGTCCACCTCGGTGGGGCGGAAATAACGGGGGTCTACGGCCACATACTGCTTATAATCAAGATCCAGCCGGGCAAATACCTTCTCCGTAAATTCACGGACCGAATAGGTCTCGCCCGTGGCGATGACATAATCTTCAGGCCGCTCCTGCTGGAGCATGAGCCACATGGCCTCGACATAATCCCCGGCATAGCCCCAGTCGCGCTTGGCCTCAAGATTGCCGAGGTAGAGCTTGTCCTGGAGACACAGTTTGATCCGCGTCGCCGCCCGGGTGATCTTGCGCGTAACGAATGTCTCGCCGCGGCGGGGCGATTCGTGATTGAAGAGGATGCCGTTGGCCGCAAATATCTTATAAGCATCCCGGTAATTGCGGACGACATAGTAGGCGTAAACCTTGGCGGCGGCGTACGGACTCCGGGGTTGGAAGGGCGTCGTCTCGCTCTGCGGGGGCAGCGCGGCGCCGAACATCTCGCTCGAAGATGCCTGATAGAAACGGGCCTTGATCCCCGTCCTCCGGATGGCCTCCAAAAGGCGAATGGTCCCGAGGCCCGTCACGTCCCCCGTGTACTCGGGCATATCGAAGCTCACGCGCACATGGCTCTGGGCGCCGAGATTATATATTTCATCCGGTCTTATTTCATTAATCAGATCGGTCAGATGACCAGAAACCGAGAGGTCGCCGTAGTGGAGATAGACCCGCGCCTGGGGGTCATGGAAATCCTTGTAAAGGTGATCAATGCGGTTTGTGTTGAAGGTGCTGGCCCGGCGGATAAGGCCATGGATCTCATAGCCCTTGTTGAGCAACAGCTCCGCCAGATAGGAACCATCCTGACCCGTGATGCCCGTGATGAGCGCTTTTTTCATAAATTATCAAACCAGACTATTGCGGGTTTCCAAATCCCCCTTTACTAAAGGGGGAGATTATAGTTCCCCTCTTGGGAAAAGAGGCAACCCTCTGCTTCCCCTCTTTAGTAAAGAGGGGTCAGGGGAGATTTGATCAACACTCCGATAATGTTTCAATTACTTGCGGGTGGAGAAGGTCTCTTCGAGGCCGACCTTCCAGGCGCCTTCTTCCCGGAACATCTTCAGAATGGCGTCGCGGTCGGATTTTCTGTAGCGAATGATAATCTCGGCGGTATCTTTTTTTATCTCGCCCATGGTCCACTTGCTTTCTTCGAGAACCAGCCTCGGCTCGAACTGCAAGACATAATTTGTCCAGTAATCACGGGCAAGATCGCCGCCGGCAGCGAAATCCGCCCCGATGCGCTCGTCCGCATAGTCGAACCCGCCCTTACCGATGGCCTTGCGCACATTTTTTATGATGCTTCGCCGCGACTGGACGGACAGACCGCGCCACAGGGCCGGATAAGCCGCCTGCGACATATTCTGGAATACTGCTTCCGCCGCGCTCAGAACACTGCCAACGTCCCGGGCGTCTCCTGCTGCCTGCGGCTTCGCAGGAAGCAACAGGCAGCAGATGAGGAACATCCCTACTAAAAACAATATGTTACTTTTATTTTTGCCCAATACACCAAGTGATGACTATCAATGGTGATGGGTTGACGTGGTCGAACCTGAACCAGCCGATACACCGGCCGCTACCGCTGCCGCTGCTACTGCTGCTCCTACGGCAATCGTTCCGGTCGTTAACCCGGCTGCCGCTCCGGCCCCTGCAGATGCCCCGGCACCGCCGGCGCCAGAACCGGCCGCCGCCGTGCCTGCCTCAGCAGCAGCCGCAAATGCCTGAAACGGAACGGCCATCACCAAAACGAATAAAATTGCCACGACACTAACAAATTTTCCGAACTTCCGCATGATCAACCTCCTCCTTGAAAAAGTAGTCTAACAATCTGTCGGAGAGATTTCTCTCCACCTCGGGACTAAAAAGCAACCAATGTTTTGCGACAATCTAAACTCTCATCCTCCCCATGTCAAGAAAAATTTCACAATTTGTGAAAAATATTTTACCTGCCGGCTTAGAAGAGAGTTATGAGCACACCGGCAGACACTGCCGTATTCATCAATATCTGCGTGATATCGCGGACGTTCCTCATCCAGGCGATCCGTTCGACCTTCTCCGGCACGACGATGGTGTCGCCCGGTTCGATTTCCTTGATCTCTTCGCCGGCGCCGGCAAGTTCCCAGCGATTCTGCGATGAGCTCCAGTTGAAGAACCCGCGGGCTATCTTCCGGGCAGAACCGTCCACCTTCAGAACAAAAACGTTGCCCGTGTCGGCGAAACCGGCATAGCCGCCGGTCTGTTCGATGTAGTCCTTATAGTCCAGCCGGTCGGCATAGACATAACTGCCCTGGATCATCACAGCGCCAACAACATTGACGACGCTGTTCTTCTGGGGAAGAAAAAGGTTATCGTGGTCCTCAAGCTCAATGTCATATTCACTGCCCTTGAGCAGGCGCAGGTGAGCCATGTAAATCGTCATCCGGCCCGTGGCCTTGAGTTTCCTTAGTGACTCGACGAACTTTTGCTTCTGCTCCATTTCGGCCTTCTTACCGGCAATCTCTTCAGCCGATATCGCCGTGGATAAACTTTGGCCGCCGGAAAGAAGTTCCCGCTCCAAACGGTCCGCCATCTCCAGGATGCTCTTCTGCTGGAGATCGCGCACCCGCTCCCGCGTGAACATGGTCCCTCGCAGATAGGCCGTTTCCTTGTAACCGCCCGCCCGTTCGATGAGCGACGAGAGCTTCTCCCCCCTGCGGATCGCGTAGGTACCGGGGAAGCGCACTTCACCCTCGATCTTGACGAATTTCTCCTGCCGCCAATCCGGGATCTGCTTCACCAACAGGCGATCGTAGGGCCGCAGAGGGGCATTCTGGCCGGTATCGCCGGCGAAAGCCTTCCGTAAGTTCAGGTTGCGATTTTCATATTTCGTATTTTGGCCGCCATCAACAATCATGGATGTCAATTCGGCTTCATCGAGGTAGGCCGATTCCTTGATGTTACCGGCTGCAAACAGCAGATCCCGAACGGTCATCCCCTCGGTTAGCGGGTACTGCCCGGTCCGGCTGACCTCCCCTTCGATGGTCACGAATTTTTCCGGTATGGACTCCTGAATATGGTGAATAACCAGACGATCCTTGTCCTGCAAGACGATATTGTCCTGGTCGCGCTCGGCCAGAGCACGGGCAATATCCACGATCATCATGGTCACGCCCCTGCTCTCCGGATTGGTTCGGAAGATGTGGGCAGAATCCAGAGAGGCGTACGCATTCGGTCCGCCGGCCATAAAGAGAGCGTCTTTGACGCGCATATTCTTCTGCAGGGGGTATTTCCCCGGGTTGCGCACCTCACCGCTGACTGTTATGTCGGGCCTGTTATGGAAATCCCACTGGCGGAAGATATAAATCTCATCGTAGGGCTGCAACGCCAGGTCCTCGCCGGGCGCTTTCTGCAGGACAGCCTCGCCTAACTTGAAAGGTACAATCGTCGGCTCCATCGTCGGTTTTTTGTAACGCTTGACAAAGGCATAGGATAGATTCGTATCGGGCTGCAGGTCCCTCTCCATAATCATCATGGAAACGGTGCTTCCCGGCTGAAACTGATACTTTCCCGGCCGCTTCACGTTGCCATACAGATAAACGACGTTCACATCCTCGTCCACCACGCGAAATATCTTAACCCGGTCGCCATCCTGCAGAGCGAAAGAATCCTTCCTGTCCTTCATGGCTGCCAGAGAAGTATCCAGGACGACTCGTTCCTGGTTGTTGGCATAACGCTGAACCTGGATCTGCCCGCCAAAAGCGGATGTCTTGAGGCCCCCCGCCAAATCCAGTATCTTAAGCAGGGACTGTTCCTGCTTAAGTTCGTACAGGGCGGGTACCTTCACATCGCCGTAGATGGCCACGGTGGCCTCCGGCTTGGGGACAAAGATGACATCCCCCTGTTGGAGCCGTAAGTCTTTCGACTTGTCGCCGTTTAAAATCAGGTCATAGAGGTCAAAGACGCTTACCACCTTATCGTTGCGTTTTAGCTGGATATTCCGCATGGAACCAAGTTGCACAGGCAGCAGTGTCTCCTTTTCCGTCAGCGCTTCCTTGTACCGCTTCTCGGGGAAGACATGCTGCTTCAGGGTGTAGTCCCGCTCCACCATGTCCCTGCTGCTATCCAGTTTCCGTAATTCATCTTCCAGGTAGCGGACGTCAAGTTTCGTGTAATCCTTCATCTTTTCTGTAAGTTCCTTGTCCGACTTTATTTTTTCAACGAGCTGCCGGAGGCTCGTGTATTTATCCCGATTCTTCTCGACCGTCTCCAAGTCCTCCAGTTCTTTCTGCAGCTGTTCCCCATCCAGTTCCCGGACGCGCTTGATCACATCCTCGGACTGGCGTTCCTCCTGGAAGATGGTCAGAAGTTTCTTGAGCACTGAACCTTGATCTTTCCCGGTAGCGCCACCGGGAAGTTGCGCCGCACTGGGAAATTGGGTAGCGCCATCGGGGAATTGGACAGTACCACCGGGGAATTGGGCAGCGCCACTGGGGAATTGGGCGGCGCTACCGGGGAATTGGGCAGCGCCACCGGGGAATTGGATAGCGCTACCGGGGAATTGGGCAGCGCTACCGGGAAGTTGGGGGCTCTTCGCTCTAATATCCGCCCCCGTGAGTTCCCGGTCAGAGATACGATCCCTTTCCTTTCTTAACCGCTCCACAAGCTGGAGGGCATCGTCATTCTCCTTTTTGATTTTTTCCCGGTACCAATCGTTGAGAAGGGATTTCGTCTCCGGCCCGCCCGCGTAAATCAGGGCGTTCAGGATCGTGTCGAAGGCGCTGACCGTGTAGGCGCCGGGCTGCTTCACCGCCCCGACAACGAACACGGTGATGCTGCGCAGCTCTCCCATTGTCACGCTGGCGCTCACGCCGAGGACGGATTCCACTTCCTTGCGGATGGCGGCCACGACCTGCTTGTAGGTCTGGCCGGCCACATTGATGCTGCCGACCTGGGGGATGTAAACGCTGCCGTTGCGCTGCACCGTCAGGGTATAGGTCTCATTCAGCCGCCCCCAGACATTCACTACTATGTCATCATCGGGTCCGACGACATAGTCGAGGGTAACGGGCATGTTTGTCGGTGGAGAGAAGGAAGTTGGACCGGCGGAAAAGAGCTGCTGCCCGAAAACCTTCAGCTCCTCGGGGGGCAGAATACCCTTTTCCTGAATAAGTGTTTCCAGCATCGGATAGGTGAGGTCGGCCTTTTCTGGTACGGCCGCCGTTGTATCTCCCGTGGAGCCGGCCGGTTTTTTCGCCTCGGTGCCAAGTCTTTTGGCTTCGCCGTTCTTCTTCGTCGCCGGAGTTTTGCCGCGCAGATCCGGGAGGCTCTGCAGGTATTTACCGAGGTCCGGCAGCGCCGCATCCAGTGCGAAAACGTTAAGGGATGTGGCCAGAAGAAGAGCCACCGACAGAATCCATATCCAATTTCTAAGAGATTTATTCATTTTTCTCACTTTCATGCTCGCCTCCGGAAGCGGAGGGCGTTCCGCAGATTTGCCAGGCGCTCCGGGTCCTCATTTCTCTTCATATTATTCAGATATTCCAGAAAAAAGGCCAGGAAGATCGCGATAAAGAAGGCCACGACCACCGACAGGAGGCAGATCTGCGCCCGCTTGGGCTTGAATTTCTTCTCCGGCACAAAGGCCGGATCAATAATATTAAAGCTGTAATATCTCTGGACCGTGGCTAAAGCCTCTTTCTCGATCTGCTTGGCAATCACCTCGTAGAGACGGTTTTTGAGCATCGGGTCCGTCGTCTTGGCTAATTGCGTGCCGAGCTGCGCCTGTTGGGCAGCGGCATCGGTGAGCGTCTGCTGCCGCAGGAATTCGCTCAGGCCCACCACGTAGTAATTGAGGATGGTTTGGGCCAGTACGGGGTCTTTATGCTCGATGCTCAGTTGCATGACGTTTTGTTTCTTGTTGGGCGTTATTTTCAACAGGCCCTGCATGGCCAGGCGTGCATCCTCCAAAGTGAAGGGATCTTTGCCACCGGGTTTTTTCTCCGGCGTTACTCCAAGCATCCCCCGTACGAACTCGATCAGATTCTGAAGGGCCGAGGGCTTCCCGACCTTCCAGCGCTTGTTTTCGGCATCCCAGGACTTCTCGAAGAGGATTGGCAACAGATCATATTTTATGACGATGCCGTTGGTGAGATCGCGGCTTTTGAGGACAACTTCGAACTGATCGAGGGAGCCGGTACCGCCGATCCCCATATCCGAGGCAATCATGGAGGCGAAACCGCCTAAGGCGGAAAGGGCGCCGCCGGTTTTTTCCTGCGTCGTGGGAGAGATGGTGATCTCCGATCGGTAGATGTTCGGCATCTGAATGCTGATGACGACCGCCATGATCCCTGCCAGCAGGACGACGGAAAAGATCATGACCTTGTGCTTGAGGAGCACGATAAAAAGGTCGAGGAGATTTATCTCGTCCTCCTCCTCGGGCAAATCGGAATAAGCCCCATGTCCGGGCGACCAGGGCGGCGACTGCCCCGGAGTCCCCTGGGCAATGACAGGCGACGGACATGCCGACGCGGTTTCTTCAGTCTTCGATCTGGTAGGCTCTTCCTTCATACAGCTCCGCCCCCTCAATTACATGAGACCGTAATTTTATTAACAAATATCCCCTCACGAATTTGAAGGGAAGGAAAATAGAATGCGACAGATAGCGTCTCCCGCCTGGATTGTCAATAATTTTCTTCAAGATATGCGTATTTTATACCTTTTCTATCTGGAAGCCTTCCAGTTTGATGGCTATGGAGCGATGGAGCAGATCAATCGTGATAACGAAAAGCTCTTTTTTGAAATCAGTAGTAACTACGGTGCCTTCCACGCCCTTGAAGGGGCCGTCGGTGATGCGCGCCCGCCCTCCTGCGTCGGGATACTGGAAGTGCTGGATTTCCACTTTGGAATTGATGATTTTCTGAATGGCGGCGATCTTGTCATCCGGGACGGCCACAGGTTCACAGCTCGAAGGATTGCCGAGGATTTTCACTACTCCAAAGGTCTTCAGTACCTCTACCCGCGTCTCCGGGTTCACGTCCATAAGTTCGATAAAGAGATACCCGGAAAACATCGGCAGCAGGATCTTCTTTTTTCTGTCCTGTCTCTTGCTCCATACTTCGATCTTCGGCAGAAAGGCATTGAATTCCTTAACGATCAGACCGGCATAGGCCTTGTCTTCATGTCGGCTGCGGGTGTGTACAGCATACCAGGGCATACGAACTCCTCTTAAACAGGGACAGAGCCCTATTTATGAATCACTTCTCTGCTTTTCCTATCATTCCAGCCCCCTGTCAAGCATTTTTTCGGGACATCCTTCTATTAATTCCTCCTTTAGAAAAGGGGGATTCAGAGGGATTTGCCAAAGAGGAGAGAATGAGATTGGAACGGTGGTTGACTTGCGTCCGTCCTTTTGGTAAGGCAGGAGACCACAAATAAACAGCAGCTCAGAAAGGACGGGGAGTAATTTATGGAAAAGACATTATCCATCATCAAGCCGGACGGCGTGGCGCGGGGACATATAGGCGACGTGATCAAACGGTTGGAGCAGAACAACCTGAAAATTGTCGCCCTGAAGATGATCCACATGACGAAGGCCCAGGCCGAAGGTTTTTATGCCGTACACAGGGAAAGGCCCTTTTTCGCCAGTTTGACGGAATTCATGTCCTCCGGACCGGCCGTGGTCATGGTACTGGCAGGAGACAACGTGATTGCCCGCTACCGCGAACTTATGGGGGCAACCGACTGCCGGCTGGCCGCCGCGGGCACCATCAGAAAAGATTTTGCCACAGACATCGAGAGAAATGTCGTCCACGGTTCCGATGCACCCGAGACGGCGGCCTTTGAGATTGGCTATTTCTTCAACAGTTTTGAGATGATAGCAGGATGATTTAATAATACCCCATGACGGCACACATCGTCACGGGAGATAATCCAAATCTCCCCTAACCCCTCTTTACTAAAGAGGGGAAGTAGGGGTTTTCCTCTTTGGTAAAGAGGGGAACAATAAACGTCCCCCTTTAGTAAAGGGGGATTCAGGGGGATTTGAATCGTATTTTCAGTTAAATAACGGCTATTTAGGAACAGCATGACACCTGGCAGAGAAGAAAAATTGAGCAGGCTGAGAGAAATCCTCGGGGAGATGGAAAGCGTAGTTGTGGCCTTTTCCGGGGGGGTGGACAGCACCTTTCTTTTGAAGATGGCCCTGGAGGCGCTGGGGACGGCCAAGGTACTGGCCGTCACGGGTCAGTCGCCCACCTATCCCGCCTGGGAGTTTAAGGAAGCCCGGGAGCTGGCCCACACCCTGGGGGTCAGGCAGTTGATCATCGCCACCGAGGAACTGGCAAAGGACAATTTCGCCGCCAACCCGCCCGAGCGCTGCTATTTCTGCAAGCAGGAATTGTTCACCCGCCTCGGGCAGATTGCGGCGCAGGAAAAGGCAAATTATATCCTCGATGGGACCAATCTTGATGATCTGGGCGACTTCCGTCCCGGCCGGAGGGCGGCACAGGAATTGGGCGTCCGGAGTCCGCTGCTGGAGGCGGGCCTGACCAAGGATGATATCCGCTTCTTTTCCCGGCAACTGGGGCTGACCACCTGGGACAAGCAAGCCTGCGCCTGCCTGAGCTCCCGTTTCCCCTACGGGACCAGAATCACTAAAGACAAGCTCAGCCAGGTGGAGCGCGGCGAGGATTACCTGCGCTCCCTGGGTTTCCGGCAATTCCGCCTGCGTCACCACGGCGATGTGGTCCGCATCGAGATCGGCAGCGAAGAATTCCCCCGGCTGCTGGCCCAGGCGCCAGAGGTGGCAAAGGAACTCAAGGCGGCCGGCTTCACCTACGTAGCGCTGGATCTGGAAGGGTACCGAACCGGCAGCATGAATGAGGTGCTGAAAACCGGGACACGATCCTAAATTCTTTCGAATTTAGGTCATGTCCCTTCAGCCGGCTTCACCTACGTAGCGCTGGATCTGGAAGGCTATCGGACCGGCAGCATGAATGAAACCCTGGCAGGCCGGGAGAAGGTGATATAGCATCATGGCGAGGTTTTTATGAACGAAGAGAGATTACGGGAGCTCCTCCTGGGTGTCCGGGACCGGAGGCTGGATGTGGAGCAAGCGGTGCAGGAATTGAAGCAGTTGCCCTTTGACGATCTGGGCTTTGCCAAGATTGATTCCCATCGCGAGCTGAGGCGCGGTTTCCCGGAGGTGGTCTATTGCGCGGGCAAAACAACGGAGCAAGTCGTGGCCATCGTGGCGCGGCTGGCCCGGCAGGCCGATAACAACATCCTGGCTACGCGGGCGGATCGCGATGTTTATCTGGCCATCGCGGCGGAGGTTGAGGGCGCCGAATATCACGATCTGGCCCGGCTGATTATTATCCGGCGCGGCAGGCAGGAAAAAAAGGGCTGCATAGCGGTATTGAGCGCTGGCACCTCGGATATGCCCGTGGCGGAAGAGGCGGCCCTGACGGCCGAGGCGATGGGCAACCGCGTGGAGCGCATCTATGATGTCGGCGTGACGGGCATCCATCGGCTCCTTAATTACCGCGACCAACTGCTGGCGGCGCGGGTCCTCATCGTGGTAGCTGGAATGGAAGGCGCCCTGCCCAGTGTGGTCGGCGGTCTCGTGGATAAACCCGTGATTGCCGTGCCGACGAGCGTCGGTTACAGCGCCAGCTTCGGCGGCCTGGCGGCCTTGCTGGCCATGCTGAACAGTTGCGCGAGCGGCATCTCCGTAGTCAATATAGATAACGGCTTCGGGGCAGGTTATCAGGCCGGATTGATCAATCGGCTGGGGGCGGCTGAGAGAATGTGCAACTGAAACGTAAGTTCCCTCCCCCTCCCCTTAATCCCCTCCCGCCGGGGGAGGGGAAATTTTCTTTTGCGAGACCGTCAAGGATGCAACCTTATGAAAACCGCCTACTTTAACTGCTTTGCCGGCGCGGCCGGCGATATGATCCTGGGGGCGCTGCTCGATGCGGGTCTGCCTTTGGATGAACTTAAGGCAGATTTAGCCAAGCTTCCCCTTGAGGGTTTCCGTCTCGACGTGAGCAGGGTCCTCAAGCACGGGATCGTGGCAACAAAGGTGGATGTCTGCGTTGACGATACCAAGACCCATCGCCGCTTGAAGGATATAAGGGCTCTCATTGGTCAAAGCGGTTTGCCGGCAGTTGTGCAGGAACAAAGCAGCAAGATCTTTACCCGTCTGGCCGAGGCGGAGGCTAAGGTACACGGCGTAAAGATCGCCGCGGTTGTCTTCCACGAGGTGGGGGCGCTCGATGCCATTGTGGATGTGGTGGGCGCTGTCAGCGGGCTGTGGCGTCTCGGCATCGAAGCGGTTTACGCCTCACCGATCAATGTGGGCGGTGGATTCGCCCGCTCCGCTCACGGGGTGATACCTGTCCCCGCTCCTGCCACTCTGGAACTGCTCAAGGGCGTGCCGATCTACTCGCGCGGCGCGGAAAAGGAACTCCTTACTCCTACGGGAGCGGCGATCCTTACCGCCTGCTGCCGCTCCTTTGGGGAGATGCCTCTTTTGCGGGTCGAAAAAAGTGGTTACGGCGCCGGCCACCATGACCTCGACATCCCCAACCTGCTTGGCATCACCATCGGCGAGTCAGTGGCGACAATGGACGAAAGCAGAACCGACGACGTCGCCCGCAGCTATCATCAAGCGCCGGCCTTGATGATGGAGGCCAATATTGATGACATGAACCCGGAGTTTTATGATTATCTCATGACGGGTCTTCTGGAAGCGGGGGCGATGGACGTCTTCCTCCAGACCATCCAGATGAAGAAAGGCCGCCCCGCCTTAACATTATGCGTCCTCATGCGTCCCGAAGACGAGGACAAGTTCCGCCGGCGGATATTTGCCGAAACTACCACCCTGGGACTCCGGGTCTATCCCGTCACGAAGCACATGCTGCCCCGTGAAGTAATCACCATCGCAACCCGTTTGGGCAATGCACGCGTGAAGATCGCCCGCCAGGAGGGGAAAATTAGCAACGTGGCCCCGGAATACGAGGATTGCCGCCGTCTGGCCCAGGAAAACAAGTTGCCTCTGAAGGCAGTTTACGATATTGTCAAAGCGGTGGCGGGGAGAAAGTGCTTTCAATAATCAACTTGACATGTTAGAGTATACCGCGGTTTGCTTTAGAGGGGGCAGCAACAAGAATAACGGAAAAATGAGGGGAATAATCATGAAAAAGAAAAATTTCATTCTTTTTAGCGGCGGGGCGAAGGGGGCGGAAGCGGAATTTGGCGCGAATGCGGAGCGCATGGGCATTGAGGAAGTGAACTTCACCTTTGAGGGCCACTGCATCGTTCGGCAGCGGGGCTTGCGCATCCTGAATCACGAAGAGCTGAAAAATGGCGACGTGAGTCTGGAATACGTCTCGAAATTGATGAATCGCCGCTACACGGAGAGTCCGACCCTGCGCAAGGTCTTGCAGAGCATCTGGTATCAGATCAACAGCGCCCAGGGAATTTTCGTGGTCGGAGAGATTATGCCGGACAATACTGTCAAGGGGGGGACGGGATGGGCCGCCGAGTTTACGAAGATATGCAACAAATCGTTGTACGTGTTCGATCAGAAGCGCGACGCGTGGTTCCGCTGGAATCAGGTAGAGTGGGAGGAACGTGAGAAGGGAGAGGAACCCGTCATTACGAACAATCATTTCGCCGGGACGGGGACGCGCTTTCTCGAAGAAAACGGCCGGAAAGCGATCGCCGACCTGTTCGAGCGGACTTTTGCATAATTAATAATGCTGCACAAATATAAAATCACGCTCGAATACGACGGCACGGGTTATCGGGGCTGGCAAACCCAGAAAAATGCCCGCAGCGTCCAGGGAACGCTGATCGAGGCGGCAGCCAAAATCATCGGCAACAATATCGAGCTGCAAGGCGCCGGGCGCACCGATGCGGGCGTCCATGCCCTGGCCCAGGTTGCTCATCTTGCTTCCGACCGTAAAATAAATCCCGGACGTCTCCTCGCAGAATTAAACGATCTGCTCCCCGCGAGCATCAATGTGCGGAACGTCGAGACGGCGCCGCGTGACTTCCACGCCCGCCACCACGCAAAAATGAGGAGTTATCTTTATATCGTGGCGAAGCGGCGGACTGCTTTCGGCAAGCGGTATGTCTGGTGGGTAAAGGAAAAACTCGATATGAAGCGGATGCTGACCGTCATCGGGCTGTTCCGCGGTTTCCATGATTTTGCCTCTTTCGCCGACATAAGGCGGGAGAAGGATGTGTCAACCATGGTGAATCTTTACTCTACGGAACTGCATGAATGCGGTGATCTGCTGGTCTTCCGGATCGTGGGCTCACATTTTTTATGGAAGATGGTGCGCCGCCTGGTGGGGATAACGGTGGAAGCGGGCAAGGGCAACCTCGCCGCCGCCGAGGTGAAACAGATGTTAACCAGTTTTTCCGAGCTGCCGGCCCAATTGACGGCGCCGGGTTCGGGCCTCTTTCTCGAACGGGTCATGTATGAGGGAGATCCACAGCCTCCCGAGGGACTGCTCACCCTGCCACTGTTTTTCTCGGCCCGAATCCCATCATCTTAAGGCAACAGGTCATAAAAATGCCGACAACACGCCGAATCTCTCTTTTCCTTACTTGCAGCGCCGACGCCCTCTACCCCAGTGTGGGCCGGACCACGGTGCGCCTGCTTTCAAGTTATGGCGTGGACGTCGCTTTTCCGGCCGAACAGACCTGTTGCGGCCAGCCCTGGCTGAATACCGGCGACACCAAAAGCGCTAAAAGTATGGCGCTTAATTTCCTGAAAGTTTTCGAGCGGGCGGAGGCCATTGTCGCTCCCAGTTCTTCCTGCGTGGACACGGTCCGGAACCGTTATTGGCCTCTGTTCCAGGGGGAGCCCGGGCTGCAGGACCGTTTCCGCGAGCTGGCCGCCAAAACCTACGAACTTTGCGAATATCTGCACGGCGTACTGGCTATTCCGGCACTCCCGCCCCATCCGGAGCCCACCCGCACCACCTATCATTCCAGTTGCCGCACCCTGCGCGGTATTGGACTCACCGGCGTGGCCGAGAACTACCTGCAGCAGATGCTGGGCGATAATTTCGTCCCGCTGCCCGCTGCGGATACCTGTTGCGGGTTCGGCGGCAGTTTCAGCGTCAAATTTCCCGAAGTTTCGGGTAAAATGATGGCCGACAAACTGGGGAATATTGTTCTTACGGGCGCTTCCACAGTTGCCGCCTTAGATATGAGCTGCCTCACCCATCTGGCGGCGGGCGCGAAGAGGCAAAATCTGGGCCGGCTGCGCTTTGTCCACCTTGCCGAACTGATACTGGAAGCACGGGAGGGCAAGACGCGATGAGTCATGTTGCCCCCAATTTCCGCCAGGCATCGCGCGAGGCAGTGCTGAACGCCCAAGTCATCGCCGCCGTGCGAAAAACCGCCGATCTCCTTATCGAAAAGAGGGCGCTGGCTGTCGCTGACACACCTGATTTTGAAGCGCTGCGCGACTATGGCCGCGTCCACAAGCTCGAAATCTCGGGCAATCTGGAGAAATACGCGCAATTGTTTACCGCCCATGCCAAGGCCGCCGGTGCGTTCGTCCATCGGGCCAAAGACGCCGCCGCAGTGGCCCGCCTCGCCATCAAGATAGCCGCCGACAACAGCGCCAAAACCGCCGTCAAAGGCAAATCCATGACCGCCGAGGAAGTGGAATTAAACGAGGCGCTGGCGGCAGCCGGCATCACCATCACCGAAACCGATTTGGGCGAGTTCATCATCCAACTGGCTAATGAGAAGCCCTCGCACATCATGGCCCCGGCCATTCACCGGAGCCGTGCCCAGGTAGCGGAACTGTTCAGCGAAAAGCTCGGCACGCCGCCGGACCTGGGCACGGAGGCGCTGGTCGCCGCCGCACGAAAATACCTGCGCACCAAGTTTTTGACCGCTGATATGGGGATCACGGGGGGCAATTTCGTTATCGCCGATACGGGCTCCTTAGTGCTGGTGAGCAACGAGGGCAACATCCGCATGGCCGCCAACCTGCCGCGCATTATGCTGGCGGTGGTGGGTATTGATAAGATCATCCCGGCAATGGCCGACCTGCCCAACTTTCTGGCTCTGCTGACCCGTTCCGCCGCCGGCCAGACGATTTCCTCCTATGTATCAATCATTACAGGCCCGCACCGCCCCGGTGAGGACGAGGGGCCGGAACAATTACACATCATCCTTCTGGACAACGGCCGCTCCCGCATCGCCTCCGGCCCTTACCGCGAGATATTGCACTGTCTGCACTGCGGAGCCTGCATCTCCCACTGTCCCGTCTATCGTGCCGTGGGGGGCCATGCCTATGAGGCCACCTATCCCGGCCCGATGGGTTCGGTTCTTTCACCGCTCATCTCGGGATTGACAGTTTACGCCGATCTGCCCAATGCTTGCACATTGTGCGGCCGCTGCGCCGAGGTGTGTCCCATACGCGTGCCGCTGCCCGATTATCTGCGGGGACTGCGCTCCGACGTCAATAAACCGCCTTTGACGATGAAGGTGGCTGCCTGGGGTGCGGGTAACCCTCTGCTCTACCGGCTCGGGATGACCGTTCTGCGCCGGCTGCTGAAAAAGGGCTCTTCGGGCTTGATGCGGCCGCTGCTGAAAGAATGGCTGGTGTGCCGCGAGGCGCCCGAACCGCAAGCGGGAGAGAGTTTCCGCCACTGGTGGATAGCAAGGAGTAAGAAAACAGGGGGCACCGACCAATGATCCTCGATCAATACCTGGCCAGGGCCCGGGGCGTAGGCGTCACCGTTGAATTGTTGATTGTTTCCGATCTCGAGTTGCGCCTCGCGGCGTTGATCGACGAACTTCAGGCCACATCCATCGCGCTGCCGCTGAACGGCTGGCCCGAGCCGCTGCTTTGCACCGTGCAGGCCGCAGTTGAGAAGTGCGGTTCTGCTGCGGTCTCGCCCCGGCGAAGAACTGACGGCGGCTACGAGTGGAACCGCCCGGCCCTTGCTTCTGCCAACCTCGGCATCACCTTTTGCGGCGCCTTTATCGCGGCAACGGGCAGCCTCGCCTTCCCCTCCGGCCCCGGCTTCGGAACCCTGGCCTCCCTTTTGCCGGAAACACAACTGGCGCTCAGCTACGCCAAAGATTGCCGACCCGATCTGGCCAGCTATCTGGCGGAATTCGGCGCTGCCCTTCCCTCGCGCCTCACCTTCGTAACCGGCCCCAGCCGCACCGGAGACATTGAAGCCTCGATGACCACCTGCGTCCATGGACCCGGCAGAGTGCTGCACTGGATTATTGGGGAGGGGTCTGCCACTAATAATAAGTAATCAGTGGCAGCCTCCTCCCCAATAACAATAACGCTACCTCAAGAGAAGTTCGGGCAGCAGGGTAGAGAGCTTCGGCACATAGGTTATCACGAGCAAACAGAAAATAAAGAGCAGGATAAAGGGCAAGACCGCCTTGCCGATCTCGACGAGCGATCTCCGCATGATGGCCATGGAGACAAAGAGATTGAGCCCGAAAGGGGGCGTCAGGAAGCCGCACTCGATGTTTACGATCATGATGATTCCGTAATGGATATAGTCAATGTTGTACCTGCTCAGCGTCTCCGCCAGGATGGGCGAGATGACGATGATGGCGGTCACGATGTCCATGAGGGCGCCGACCAGCAGGAGCACTCCGTTGATGGCGAGCAGGAAGAGCCATTTGCTGTGGATATTGGCCACGATTACCTCGGCCAGCTTGACCGGGATCTGCTCCACCGTCAGGAGCCAGATAAAGCTCATGGCGCAGGACATGATGAAGAGGAGACAGCCCGAGAGGACCGCCGAGTCCCGGCAGATAGTAAAGAGTTTGTCATATTTCAGCTCTTTGTAGATGCAAAGCTCGACAAAAAGCGCATAGACGACCGATACGGCCGCCGCCTCCGTGGGCGTAAAGATGCCGCCGTATATCCCGCCCAGGACCAGTACCGGCAGGAACAGCGCCCATATCCCGTCTTTGATGATTTTCAGTCCGTCTTTAACGCTGTAACGAACTTCGGAACGCCAGCCGTGTTTGCTGGACATGAAGTAGGAGTAGCCCATGAGGCAGCAGCCGATGAAGATGCCCGGCAGGAAACCGGCCATAAAGATCTCCGCGACCGAGACATTCATCACCAGGGCATAGAGGATCATGGGAATGCTGGGCGGAATCAGGATCCCAAGCGAACCGGCGGAGGTCAGCAGGCCGATGGAAAACCTTTCGCCGTAGCCTTCCTTGATCAGCGCCGGCATCATGATGCTTCCGATCGCGATCACTGTGGCCGGGGAAGATCCCGATATGGCGGCAAAGAACATGCAGGCCATGATGGAGGCCATGGCGAGCCCGCCCGTGAACCGGCCCACAAAAAGCTTCATCACCCCTACCAGCCGGTCCGATATGGCGCCCTCGGCCATGATGTTCCCTGCCAGGATGAAAAAAGGCACCCCCAGGAGAACGAAATTGTCGAGCCCGTTAAAGAGCTGCTGGATAAGGGATGTTACGGGCGTATTGGCGATAAAGATCAGGTAAACAGCGGTAGTAGCGGCCAGGAGCAGGGAGATGGGCATACTGAGCGTAAGGAGGGCAAAAAAACAGATAAGGACGATGGTCAGAGTCATCGGTTATTTGCTCCTGATTCTCTCGAAGGGCTCACCCTTCCGGAAGCTGTTGAAATGCCGGTACGACAGGGCAAAAAATCTAAAGGCGATGGAAATGGAAAATAGCGGTATCGGTATGTAGGGGATGTACATGGGGATCTGCATGGCGGAGCTCTTAACGCCGAAGGATTTTAAACTGAAGAGATGTTTGGTGCCGTAATAAATAAACAGGACGGCCATGACTCCGGAGAGAAAATAGGCCAAGGTTTTCAGGAGATGGCTGACCTTGTCGGGACAGTATTCGGTCAGGGCCTCCATGGAAAAATGCGTGCCATATTTGACGCCGACTGATGCCCCGAGATAGGTGCAAAAGATGATCGTATAATTGGCGACTTCGTTAAACCAGGTAAAGGTATAGGAGATGCTGTAGCGCAGCACGGTTTCAACGAAGGTAAAGACGGCAATGCCGAGGAGGGAGTAAGCGAGCACGCCCTCCTCGAATTTATTGAGCTTTGTTAACAGATCATTCATGCGCGGTTATTTGGAGTATGAGTCCACCTTCTTCAGGAAGTAATCGTACCACTCGGCGCCGAAGACTCCCCGGTATTTATCGTAAACGGGTTTAACCGCTGCCTTGAAGACCGCCCGGTCCTGGGCCGTCAACACATATACTTCCACCTTCAGCGCCCTGGCCTTTTCCACGGCATCAGCGCTGCCCTTGGCATTGCCTTCGCGGTTCACTTTAATCTGAACGTCCGCAGCTTCCCGGAAAATCTGCTGCTGTTCCGGGGTCAGGGTACTCCAGAATTTCTTGTTCACCACAACGGGGCATTCCGTGAGGATATGGTTGGTGACGGTGGCGAATTTGTTTACTTCCAAGAATTTCATGAGGTTTGAGGTATAGAGGGGATTATCCTGCCCGTCTATCACCTTCTGCTGCAGGGCATTGTAGATTTCCGGGAACGGCAGGGGGGTAGGGTTGGCGCCAAGCGTTTTAAAGGTATCAATGAAGATGGGGCTTTCCACGACCCGGAGCTTCAATCCTTTTAAATCATCGGGTTTTTTGATCGGTCGTTTGGAGTTCGTCATGTCCCGGAATTCATTCTCCGTGTAGCCGATGAACACAAACCCTTTGGGATCGCAAAATTTGGCAAACCGCTCCTTGACGTCTTTGTCGTCGAGAACTTTATAGGCCGTTTCCCGGTTAGGATAGACAAAAGGCAATTCAATGATCCCCATCTCGGGAACGAAATTGGCAAGCACGCCTGATGTGACAGCCGTCATATGCAGGGTTCCGGCCTGAACCTGTTCCGTCATGGACCGCTCACCACCGAGCTGACCCAGCGGGAAGACCTGCACCTCGATCTCGCCTTTTGTCTTCTCCGTAACATATTTGGCAAATGCCACTGCGCCAAGGTGCTGCGGGTGAATCGGCGGCCCTACATGACCATATTTAACAACCGTTTTTGCCTCGACAACGGCCAAGGACGAAAAAGCAAAGACAACCGACACAAAGATGATAAAAAGCGATTTTTTTAACATAACTCCTCCTTTTATGGTGCTGTTTTCACGCCGGTCGAAGTATAGGGGGGCTGCTTTTGCTTGTCAAGGGATATTTCCAAACTATTATCGCTCCGTGGTGCCGGTCATCAAGGCTACGAAGGCGTCATTCAGGTTCGCCTGGGGGCGCCCCGGGCAGGTCTGGGCGATAATCTCACCGGGGCTGCCCACCGCCACGATGCGTCCTTCATTGATCATCACGATTCGCCCGCAATGGCGCGCTTCATCCATGTAGTGGGTCGTGACAAAAACCGTTATCCCCTCCCCGGCCAGCCGGCCGATAAAATCCCAAAAGTGCTGTCTTGTGATGGGATCCACGCCGGCAGTCGGTTCATCCAGAAAAAGGATGCGCGGCCGGTGCAGCAGCGCACAGCCGAGGGCCAGGCGCTGCCGCCAGCCCGGCGGCAATTCGCGGGCCAGGCGATGGCGGACTTCCTGCAACCTGGTCGTATCGAGCACCCACTCCAGGCGCTCCCGCCATTGCTCCTCGGGCACATTGTAAATGCCGAGATAGAAACGCAGATTTTCAAACGGCGTCAGGTCTTCATAGAGGGAAAATTTCTGAGACATGTAGCCGATGGCGCGCTTTATCTCTTCCGCCCCCGTGATGATGTCATGCCCCGCCACCTGACCGTAACCAGACGTAGGCGTGATGATCCCGCAAAGCATGCGGATTGTGGTGGATTTTCCCGAACCGTTGGGGCCGAGAAAGCCGAAAATCTCCCCCTGGCGCACGGAAAAAGTTATTTTATTGACCGCGATAAAGGCGCCGTAACGCTTTTCCAGATTTTTTACGGCCACGGCCTCAGGTTTTTCCACGACTACCGCGGCAGATATTTCTACGGCTACCGCCTCAGGCAGAGAATTTATCATCAACAAGCCCCCGGTCCACTTCCCCGATACGCTGGATTATGGCCTCTTCCAGACTGGCAAAAGACGACTTTATCTCCGCCGGGGGCGCCCAGGCCAGCAGCCGGGAACGGTGCAGCAAGCCCAACTGATCGCATTTTTCCCCTTCGTCAATATAGGCCGTGGCAATAATAATCGTCATCCCCCCGCCCTTCATCCGGGTCAGAATATCCCAGAACTCCTGCCGCGAGACGGGATCAACGCCGTTGGTCGGTTCATCAAGGAGGAGCACCTGCGGCTCGTGCACGAGGACACAGGCCAGCCCCAGCTTTTGCTTCATCCCCCCGGAGAGGTTGCCGGCCAGACGATCAATAAACGGAGTAAGGTTGGAAAAACCGAGGTAGCGTTGTCGGCGCTGCACCCTTTCCGCCCCCGTAATACCGAAGATGTCCATGAAAAAATCCAGATTCTCCCCTACGGTCAGATCCTGATAAAGGCCGAAGCGCTGCGGCATATAACCCATCAGGTGCTTCATGCGCGTTTTTTCGGCCAACACATCCAGCCCGGCGACGGCAATGCTGCCAGCCGCGGGCCTGATCATGGTCGCCATCATCCTGAGCAGGGTGGATTTGCCCGCCCCGTCGGAGCCCACAAGACCGGCAATCATCCCGCGGCCCACAGTGAAACTCACCCCCTGCACCGCCGCCAGGGAAGCGAAGTGGAACGACACATTATCCACCCGGATAAAGGCATCATCGCAACCAGGCATCGGCCGGCATCCCCGTTTTCAGTTCGAGATTGGGATTGGGAAGGGAAATCTTGACCAAGTAGACGAGCTTGACGCGCTCTTTGTGGGTCTGGATGATCTTGGGCGTAAACTCACCCACGGGGGAAATAAAGGCCACCACCCCCGGATAGATTTTAGCGGGGAAGCTGTCCACCGAGACATCCACACGCTGTCCCGGTTTTACCCGGCCGATTTCCGTCTCGCCCACAAAGATTTTCAGCTCCACGCGGGAAAGATCGGCCAGGGTTAAAACTTCCCGGCTCGGCGTCACCACCTCGCCCGGTTCCACATTGCGGCTCGTGATGATGCCCGGGGCCGGGGCCGGCAATTGCGTATAATCCAATTGTATCCTGGCCTGGGCCTGGGCGGCGGCGGCCGCTTTAACCTGCGCACGGGCCGCGGCGAGATCGCTTTTTGCGGCCTCGATCCGCGGCAGATTTTGGCGGGTATTCTTGAGGGCGGCTTCACCTTCCGCCAGCCTGGCCCGCGCCGTGGCTACTGTTTCCGGACGGGGGCCTTCCTTAGCCAGATCGTAGGCTTCCCGACCCCTTTCATAATCCCGGAGCGCCGTTTCATACTTGAGCTTTACGGCATCCCTTTCCTTTTCCGAAACGACGCCGCCCTGGAAGAGCCGATCATATCTTTCCCAGTTTTTGCGCGCCTCTTCCCACACGTCCTGCGCCGCCAGCAATGTCTGGCGCGCCCTTTCCACATCCTGGACACGGTTGCCCGCCTTGAGTTCATCAAGCTGAGAACTCAGTGCGCTCACGCCTGCTTCGGCCCGGACAACTTCCGTGGGGAGGGATTTTTCATAAACCGCCAGGATCGCCTCCAGTTGCTTCTGCTGCTGTTGCGCCCGGTCGGCATTGGCCCGGGCCTGTTCCCAGCGGGCTTCATATTCGGCACGCTCCAACTCGGCCAGTATCTGCCCTGCCGTCACGGCCTGGCCTTCCCGAACCAACACGCGCTCTACCCGACCGCCGGCCTGAAAGGCCAGATTGACCTGCGTCGCCTCGATAGTCCCCGAGTAAAACAGCTCACCCTGCCTTACCCCCCTCTGTCCCAGGTAAACCAGTAGGCCGACACTGAACAGCAGCAATAAAAAAATAGCTATAATAATTCGTTTTTTCAGGGGCAACCTCCTGTTTTTAAATAATCCTGGTGCCGAAATTCTTAGAGCCCACTTTAACAGGAATATGTCCATTGTCAATAAGGTTCATCTGAGCCGGAAAAAAATGCTTGACAAGGGGGATGAAATGATAAGAAAAGCAGAGAACTAACTCGGTTGCTGCGGCGCCGGGGGAAACGCGGCAGGAATAAGGATGGATGGAAATAACTTCAAACGGGCGCGAGAAATCTATGCCTTGCTTTTCCTGGCGTTGGCCGTTTTGCTGCTGTTGTCGTTAATCTCTTACCACCCCGGTGATTCTTCCTTTAACCGCTTTCTGACCGAGGCACGTGCGCCCCACAATCTGATCGGCGTCTGCGGATCATACACCGCCGACGCGCTTTTCCGGCTGCTGGGCCTGACCGCTTTTTTGCTGCCCCTGTTTTTTTTTCTGCTCGCCCTGACATATTTTCGGCCGGACCCTTTCCCCAATTACCCGACCCGGATCATTAGTTTCTTTGCCTTCATGGCATCCGTAGCAGGACTGCTCGCCCACCTGCAAAGCGACATCAGCATATTCAATACCCCGTTGCAAACCGGCGGGCTGCTCGGCGACCTGCTGACGCATTTGCTCTCCCGCTATTTCAACCCTATAGGCGCCGGTCTGCTTTTTATCCTTGCGATCACCATAACGCTGATGATCATGATTGATTTCTCTCTCCTTGCCTTTACCAAGAGACTGGCAGCCTGGCTCTTTTCCGCAGGGCGCGGCTTAAAAGGGTATGGCGCCAACCAGGGTGAAGATGACGTAAACACTGAAGGAATAGAGCAGCCGCATAAAAAATCCGCACCGGTAATTGAGGATTTTTCCTGGGAAACCCGGAAAAAAGTCAAGGACGCCGAGCAATCACACTTTGACTTCCTGGAGACAGGCGGCGACTTCCAGTTGCCGCCGCTGACGCTGCTCGATCAGGTGGAACACAAAGATACGAAGGTCAAGCGGGAGACCTTGCTCGCTAATGCCCGACTCCTGGAAAGCAAGCTCGCCGACTTCGGCGTCGAGGGAAAAGTGGTGGAAATCAAACCGGGGCCCGTGATCACCATGTACGAGCTGGAGCCGGCGCCGGGCGTCAAGATCAACCGGATCACGAACCTCTCCGACGACCTGGCTTTGGCACTGAAGGCACCCAGCGTCCGGATCATCGCCCCCATCCCGGGGAAGGCGGCGGTGGGCATTGAGGTTCCTCAGCAGGAACGCGATTCCGTGCAGCTCAAGGACGTGCTCGATAACGATACCTTCCTGAGTTCCTCCCTGCGCCTGCCTATCGCCCTGGGGGTGGACATTGCCGGAATGCCTATGGTCACCGACCTGATCCGGATGCCCCACCTCCTGATTGCGGGCACTACAGGTTCGGGAAAAAGCGTGGCCCTGAATGCCCTGATTTGCAGCATCCTCTTCAAGGCGCCGCCGGACGAGGTAAAATTCCTTATGATTGACCCCAAGCGGCTGGAATTTTCGTCCTATGAAGGCATACCGCACCTCCTCCACCCCGTGGTGCTGGATCCAAAAATGGCGGCCCAGGTGCTGAAATGGGCGGTGGAGGAGATGGAACGCCGTTATCAGATCATCAGTCTCACGGGTGTAAAAAACATCGAGTCCTACAACCGGCTGCTGGAAAAGAAGGTTCCGAAAGAGGATAAAAAAAGCATGTTGGCGCGCCTGCGCAAAGGTGGAGCCGAACATGGTCCTTTGACGGACAATGAAGATATCGCCTTGCCTCAAAAGCTGCCCTATATTGTGATCCTCATTGATGAACTAGCCGATCTGATGCTCGTCGCCCAGCGCAACGTGGAAGAATCCCTGGCGCGTCTGGCCCAGATGGCGAGAGCGGCGGGCATCCACCTGATCCTCGCCACCCAGCGCCCCTCGGTGGACGTCATTACGGGCGTCATCAAGGCCAATTTCCCCACGCGCATCTCTTTTCAGGTATCGTCGAAGGTGGATTCCCGCACCATCCTTGATCAGCACGGGGCGGAAAAACTCCTGGGCGCGGGCGATATGCTTTTCCTCCCTCCTGGCACCTCCAAACTGACGCGCATCCACGGCGCCTATGTCTCGGACAAGGAGATAGGGCGCATCGTGGACTTTATCAAAAAACAGGCCCAGCCGGCCTATGATGAATCTATTGCCCAGTTCGAGGCGGAGACGGCGGAGGAAGGCAGGAAAGAGGGCGACTTTGATGAAAAATATGACGAGGCCGTGGAATTAGTCACCGAGCTGGGGCACGCCTCGGTATCGCTCGTCCAGCGCTATATGAAAATTGGTTATAACCGGGCGGCGCGCATTATTGAGCGCATGGAAGTGGAGGGCGTCGTCGGCCCGTCGGACGGCGTCAAAACGCGAAAAGTGCTGGCCAGGAGAATCCCCAAGTGAAACCCACATGACGGCACGCCGTCGTATAAAATCTCCCCTAACCCCTCTTTGACAAAGAGGGGGAGTAGAGGGTTTCCTCTTTGACAAAGAGGGGAATAATAAACTCCCCCTTCAGAAAAGGGGGATCGAGGGGGATTTGAGGTGAATTTTCAGATGAAAGACGCCGTTCACATCATCAGTCTCGGCTGTCCTAAAAACCTCGTAGATTCGGAGGTCATGGCCGCCGCGCTGACCAAGGGCGGTTACCGGATTGCACCTGATCCCCGGGCAGCAGCAATCATTCTGGTCAACACCTGCGCCTTCATCCTGCCGGCCAAAGAAGAGTCAATTGACGAGATCCTGCGCGCAGCCAACTGGAAGAAATCCGGCCGGTGCCGCCACCTCGTGGTAACGGGTTGCCTCCCGCAGCGGTACGGAAGGAGCCTCGCGGCCGAGTTGCCGGAGGTGGATGCCTTTCTCGACACCAACGAGGCGCCTCATATCGCCGGACATTTGGACAGGCTCCGGGACAGGCAAAACGCCGCCCCCCTGACCATCATCGCCAATCCCACTTTTCTCATGAATTCAGGTCATGCCCGCCTGCTCTCCACCCCCGCTTATAGCGCCTACCTCAAGATCGCCGAAGGCTGCTCCAACTACTGCTCCTACTGCATCATCCCGGCCATCCGGGGGAAAGCGCGCAGCCGGCCCATAGACGATCTAGTGCGGGAGGCGGAGATTCTGGCAGCGCAGGGAGTCCGGGAAATAATCATCACCGCCCAGGATACCACCGCCTATGGCCGCGATCTGAAAGGACATCCCCACCTGAGCGAACTATTGCAGAGTCTCGCCGCCATTGACCAACTGCGGTGGATCAGGCTACTCTACACCTATCCGGGCAAATTGGACAAAAAAACGCTTACGGTTATGGCCGCGGCAGAAAAAATCTGCCCCTACCTGGACATTCCGATCCAGCATATTGATGACGACATCCTGAATGCCATGCACCGTCAGGGCGGCAGCGCCCAGATCACGGCCGGTATCGCGCTCGCCAGAGAGGCGATTCCCGGTGTGGCCTTGCGGACTTCGCTGATCGTGGGTTTCCCGGGAGAAACGCCGTCCCGCTTCAAAAGACTCCTGAATTTTATTGTCGCCACCCGGTTCGATCACCTGGGCGTCTTCAAGTATTCACGGGAAGAAGAAACGGCGGCGGCCATCATTCCGGGTCATATCTCGGAAAGGACCAGGGAAAACCGCCGCAGCCAGTTGATGGAAGAACAAGCCACCGTTTCCAGCTCCATCAACCAAACCCTGATCGGCTCCCGGCAGGAGGTGCTGATCGAAGGCGGCAGTGACATCCCTGATTATCCTTTTATCGGCCGTTGCCGACGGCAGGCGCCGGAAATTGACGGGATTACCTATGTCAAGGGTAAGGGGCTTACAGCCGGGGACTTTGTCGCCTGCACAATCACCGGCGCCGACACCTATGATCTTTATGCGGAAAGTTGAGCTGATCAATTACGATCAGGCCGTATTTACCAAGACCCTGCAGGAGTGTATTGATCTTATCGTGTACCGGGACATCATCGAGCGGTTCGGCGTTTCCAACACCTTTCTGCTCAAGCGTCTGGTGAAATTCTGCTTTACCAATATCTCGACGCTCGTGAGCCTGAACAAACTCTATAATGATTTCAAGTCCGAGGGGCTGAAGATATCGCGGAATACCGTCTATAAATATATTCCCCATATCGAAGACGCCTTGACCCTGTTTACGGTTCCCGCGTAAGCACAATCAATGCGGGAACAGTGGCGGAATCCGAGGAAGATTTACGCCGGCGACGTGGGTTTTAAGACGGCGATGCCATGAAAATAATGTTTGACATCGAACAGGAATAAATTATAATCGCGTGCAATCTTTCGCGTAATGCAGACATTTCGTTCCGGGTAGTTTGTGGCTGGTGGTTAGAATGCTTCCACTGTTTCGAACGTTTATGGGGATGTGTAAATGCGAATCTTCTCTTTTCCACTCATCATAATTATTATTTGTTTTGTACAATCATGCGCAATGCCTGATAAGGCGAAGGTTAAGGTTGTTGGTACGCAACAGGTGCAAGTCAGTAGAGTGTTAACGGATGAAGCTTCTTCAAAGTATCTAAAGAGAAAAGTTGCTATAGCGCGATTTACTAACGAAACTAAATATGGGCGAAGTTTTTTCTCTGATGGAAAAGATGAAAATGTTGGCAAACAGGCTACGGATATTCTCTCAGCAAAGTTAGCAGCAACAAACAAATTTTTACTCCTCGAACGCTCCGATATTGAAAAGACATTTAGTGAAATGAAACTGAAGATAGCTCGGGATGAACTCTCAGAGCTTCATCTATCGGCTGATTACCTTATCATAGGTTCAATATCTGAATTGGGCAGAAGGGAAGTTGGCGAAGTAGGTGTTTTCAGCCGCTCCAAAAAACAGACCGCATATTGCAAAGTAAACGTGAGGTTGATTGATGTACATACGGGGGAAATCGTTTATTCCGAGGAAGGTTCTGGCGAAGCATTCTCTGAAGTAGGGTCTGTCATGGGGCTCGGTGGACGAGCAGGGTATGACTATACCCTAAATGACAAGGTAATTTCCGCTGCCATATCAAAGCTTGTCAACAATATCATCGAAAATCTTCTGGATAAACCGTGGCGATCATACATTCTTTCATATGATGGAAGTTTCTACTTTACAGCTGGCGGAAAATCACAAGGAATTGCCAAGGGCGATATTTTTGAGGTTTTTCAGAGAGGTAATAAAGTCAAAAATCCCCAAACCGGAATAATGATAGAATTACCTGGGCGGTTGATTGGAAAAATCAAAGTGGAGAACATGATGGGCAACACCTCGGCCGATGAAGTATCGATGTGTTCCCGAGTATCAGGCAATCTTCCCAATGAAAGATTAGATCAGCTCTATGTTCAGGAAATGGGCAGGAAATAAACTTAAGGAAATAGGAATGAGGTTCGTAGCTTTATTTTTCATAGTGCTTTCCATGACAAGTTGTGCAGCACATCAGGAAGGCATCATCCAGCAAGCGGACAGAAGCTATATTATGTTTACTGGCAATGTAAAGGGAGTCACAGTTCAAATTGATGACGAACAGCCTTTTCCGTTAGCAGTGGAGAAGGCTATATATCAGGTGAAACCTGGAAAACATACGGTAAAAGCTTTTCGAGGGGATGTACTCATTGTAAAAAGGCTCTTGTTCCTTGATAATCAGGTGACTATGGAGCTACTAATTCAATGAAAGTATTTTTATCTTGCTCACTTATCGTTCTTTTCTTCTTAAACGGGTGTGCACCTGTGGTAGCGAATACCCCCAAGTATTATTGGGGTAATTATTCCCAGGCACTATATAAGAATAAGAAGGATCATACACCTGAAAGCTATCAGAACTACAAAAACGCTCTTGCTAAAATCGTGGAAATATCTAAGGCAGGTGTTTTTTTAGTGCCACCTGGCATTTATTCTGAGTACGGATTCATCCTTGCTCAGGAAGGAAAACTTGACGAAGCTAAAGTTTATTTCGCCTTGGAAAAGGAAAAATACCCTGAGTCAACAATTTTCGTTGACAGACTTATGAAAGCGACAGGAGGCTCATTATGAAGACCTTTAAACTTTCTCCTCTCGTTCTGTGTATATTACTCTTAGCGGGCTGTGGGCCTAAACTGATCACTAAAGGTGATGCTTACCCTGGTCATTACAGGGAAGCCCCCCTTTCAATTCTCGTTTTACCCGCAATCAATGAGTCAACGGCGGCGGATGCGAAGGATTTTTACTCCACAACGGTTGCGGAACCTCTCGCCTTTGCAGGCTATTATGTTTTTCCTCTAGAAGTAGTCACAGAGATATTGAAAAAAGAGGGTCTCGCAGATACGGAAACACTAATGAATGTTCCCCAAAAAAAATTTAAGGAGTATTTCGGAGCCGATGCAGTTCTGTATGTCAAGATTCTAAAATGGGACACGTTCTACTTTGTTATAGGAGGTAATGTGACTGTTGGCATCGAATGTGAGCTGAAATCAACTACCACGGGGGACCTGATTTGGAGGTATAATGGCAGCTTAACATTGGATACTACAGCGGAAGATCGAAATGTTGGATCTCCCATTGCGAGCTTAATTGTAAAATTGGTTGAAACAGCCGTCAAGACAGCTGTAACAGATTATGTTCCTATTGCAAAGAGGGTAAATTATATGGTGACGTCATCAATGCCCTTCGGCAAATACCATAAGCTGCACGGTAAGGATCAAGGATTAAACGTTTTGGAAGATAAAGTTAAACCAAAAGAGCAGAAAAAGTAGCAAACATGCTTGTATTGTAAGCATACATAAAAGCCCCCTTCTTTCCGCTCATGAAATGAAAGGGGCCTCTTTTTTTTCGAGGGAATTAAGGAATTTCCTGCGCTGGAATTGACTGGACGCCATGTACTCGCATACCCCGAACAGTGTGAGAGCAATTGGTGCGTTATCCGAGCTACGCCACCAGCGCGTCAGGTATGCCAAGTGCGGATGGTTTTAGATAAACCCCATGGCCAATATCCTCGTTGACGGCTACAATTTGATCGGCATTGCGCACCGGGATTTTGAGAAGGCGCGCCAGGACCTTATTTTGCAGCTTGACCGGTATGCCGGTCTGAAGAGGCACAGCATTACCGTTGTCTTTGACGGCTGGAAGAATGGACAAGCGGCCGAGACAAAAATGAGGCGGGGCGATGTAACAGTTATCTATTCTAGTCTCGGTGAAAGGGCCGACAGCGTTATTAAAAATATGTTGTCTTCCGCAACAAAACCCTGGATCGTCGTCAGTTCCGACCGGGAAATTTATGAATTTGCCCGGAAGAAATATCTCGTCGCCCTCAAGTCGGATGAATTTGCCGGTAAGCTTGCTTCGGCGTTAGCCGCCGGTGGAAAAGGTAAAGAAGAAAATTTGTATGATGGCTATGAAGACGAGTATGAAGATGAAGACGAAGGTGATGATCTGCAACGGGGCGGTAAAAAAGGGAATCCGAATAAGCTCTCTAAAGAGGACAAGCGCAAAACAGAGGCGCTGAAAAAACTGTAGTGAAGGGTTCGTTAGCCCGGGTCGGCGCAAATCAGGCAGGAATTATTAAAACCCTTGTCTGAAAAAAGCACCTGGACCAAGGATGACGACCTCGTTAAAGGTCGTCACACCGGTCCCTTACGCCTATCCCTTCAGCTTCGCCAGCAGGTTCTGCGTAAACTCCTTTTCCACGTCCTTGGCCTTGCTCTTCATGACGCGGTCGCCGAACATGGCCAGCTTGCCGACGATTGCCACATCGGACTTGTATGACACCTCCACATTGCCGTCGCCGGTTTCCTTGAGTTCAACGGTGGTCTTCTGTTTCATGTGGCCGAGCTTGGTTATATCTTCTCCCTCGCCTTCCAGGACGAGGCGGTGCGGCGGCTGCACTTCCGTGAGGACATTCCTGAATTTGAGCGTGACCTTGATGGGGCCTACCTTCTGCTTGACCACGGCATCGTATGTCTTTTCATCAATCTTTTCGATCTTTTCAGCGCCGGGGAGGCACGAGCCGAGCGTGGCGGGATCGAGCAGCATGTCCCACAGTCCCTGAATCGGCGCCTTGACCGTAAACTTTCCCTCGATAATCATTGTATTCTCCTCATCATGAAAAAAGGTACTGAAGACTATTTCTGCTTCGCCTTGACGATCAGCTCACCCACCTCAATGTATGCCTTGTTGCCGGGCTCGGTGGCCTGCGAAAGGAGCAGGTCTATGTAAGACAATCCCTGGGCTGAGAACCACGCCTTGTGTGGTTTGTCGCCCGTGCCAAACATGTGCCTGGCACAGTCAACAGGGTCTTTTTTTAGTTTTCCGCAAACGGGACATGTTAAGCTCATGGTTTTCCTCCCTCTTTTGTCTTTTCCTTAAAGGCATTAACGATCATTTCGGGCATAATGGGGGCCTGTTTCATCTGCAGGCCCGTGGCGTGGAAGATCGCATTGCCAAGGGCGGCCGCAGTCGGATTGGTCAAACCTTCCCCGGCCTCCTTCGCCCCGTAGGGACCCTCCGGTTCATAGGTGTCAATCTCGATGATCTCGCACGCGGGCATTTCCGGCGCGCGAATGATCTTGTAATCAACCAGATTCGGGTTCATGACCTTGCCATCCTCAACGGGCATATTCTCCAGGTAGCCGTAACCGGCGGCCATGGAGGCAGCACCCTCGAGTTGACCGATCAGGCCGAGCGTGTTGATCGGCTGGCCACAATCATGGGCCGTGGTGCAATTAATGATTGCCAGTTTTCCCGTTTCCACATCAATTTCCGCCTCCACCGCCTGCACCATATAGCTGTAAGCGGGAGAGATCATGCCCTTGCGGTGAGGGGTGTAGTGGCCCCGGCCGATAATCCGCTGGCCGTCTTTGCCCCGGAGCGCTTCCTTTACCAGATCAGTGTAGTGCATGCCTCTCTCGGGACGGGCGACGTTATACACCCAGCCGTCCTTGATATCGAGGTCGTAAATGATATTGTAGCCAAATTTTGCGCTCGCGAATTCGAGGAGCTGCTTCTTGGCGTCTTCCGCGGCCATCTTGGTGGCATTGCCCGCCATCAGCGTCTGTCGTGATCCCCAGGCTCCGAGGTCTGCCGGACAGTGGTCCGTGTCGCCGGAATGCACCTTGATGTTCTCCACCTTGACTCCCAGCGCCTCGGCACAGATAATGGCCATGGTGGTATTGGAACCCTGACCGATATCCTGGGCGCCCACATGGAGCTCTACAACGCCATCGTAGTTTATGGTCACGACGGCCGAGGAGAAGGAATAGGGCGAGTCGAACCAGTTGAAAATGCCGCCCGACATAAAGCCTGCTGCGGAGATGCCGATCGCCCGGTTCTTCGGGAGCTTGCCCCTGTCCTTGATCCACTGTTCGATCTTGTCGAGGCACTGGGTGAGGCCGCAACTGGCGATGGTGGCCTGACCCGGGACTTCATATCCCGATGTATGGGCATTCTTCCGTCTGATTTCGATAATATCCAACCCCAGGTCAGCGGCGATCCAGTCTATCTGCTGCTCGGAACAAAACATGGCCTGCGGAGCGCCAAAACCGCGCATGGACGTGGAGGGCAGGCTGTTGGTGTAAACCCGGTAGCCGTCGTAGCGGTAGGCCTTCCACTTGTACGGGAAGGAGTGAAAGAAGCCGGTCAGGTAGAGGGCCGTTGCCCCCATCCCCGTGTAAGCCCCGCCGTTGGTAAACACCCGGGCTTCCCGCGCACAGAAGGTGCCATCCTTCTTTACGCCGGTACGCACATAGTAGTACATGGGGGTCCGCCGTTTGGTGGCGATAAAATCTTCTTCACGGGTAAAGACAATCTTCACCGGTTTGGACAATTTCATGGAAAGAACGCAGGCACAGAACTGCGAGGCGTCCAGTTCAAACTTGCCGCCGAAACCGCCGCCCACATAGTGAGCGATGACCCGGATATCGCTTTCCCGCAGTCCCAGCACGCCGGCCAGCAGTGCCTGGTGGTAATACGGCGACTGGGTGGAGGTATAGACGGTCAGCTTCTTATCGGGGGTGTAACTGGCCACGGTGGCGCGCGTCTCCATGCACATGTGCGCCTGGCCGCCCAACTTGAACCAGTCTTCCCGGACATAGTCCGCTTCCTCGAATGCCTCTTCCACATCACCCCACTCGATGTGGCGCGTGATATTCACATTCCGCTCCACCCCGTCGTGGATCATGGGGGCTTCCTTCTTGATTGCTTCCATGGGATCATCCACGAAGGGCAGCACCTCGTACTGCACATCTATCAAGTCGAGCGCCTGTTCGGCGATTTCTTCAGAGATGGCCGCCACTGCCGCCACCGGCTCCCCGATGTAACGAACCTTCTCGATAGTCAGGATCTGCTCGTCGCACAGCTCGGGATAGCGCCTCCAGATCCCCTGCTTAACCCCCAGGGTATCCTTGCCGGTCACCACTGCCTTTACCCCGGGAAGTTTCAACGCTTCGGTCGGATCAATAGAGATGATCATGGCGTGGGGGTGCGGGCTTCTCAGGATCTTTCCATAAAGCATGCCGGGCAGTTTCACATCAAAGGTATAGGTTGCCCGGCCCGTCACCTTGGCATAGCCGTCAACATTATGAACTCGTGTATTCAAGACGGAATATTTATTTGTTGTCATTACACGCCCTCCCTGTACTTGCCTTGGGCCACGGAATCAATTGCCCGGACAATGCTGTTGTATCCCGTGCAGCGGCAGAGGTTGCCCTCGATGCCGCGGCGGATCTCCATGCCATCTTTCGGCGCCGGGGTCTCGTTCAGAAACGCCCTTGCCGACATGAGCATCCCCGAGGTGCAGAAACCGCACTGGTATGCTCCCTCGTCCAGAAAGGCAGCCTGGACCGGATCGAGCTTCCCGTCCTTTTCCAGACCCTCGACGGTGGTGATATGCATCCCGCTCACCTGCACCGCGAGCACTGAACAGCCCTTTACCGCCATGCCGTTGACCATGACCGTGCAGACACCGCATGATGCCGTGTCGCAACCCCGCTTCGTTCCCGCGAAGCCCAGATGATCCCGAAGCGCCTCGACCAAGAGGGTCTTGGGATTGATGAAAAGTTCATATTCCTGATCGTTTACATAAAAGCGAAGCAGTTGTTTTTCCATGGTATGATACCCCTTTCTACGCTTGACAGGCCTGCTTCCAGGCCTCCTTGGTCATCCGCCTGGTCAATACCGAAATCAGGTGGCGCCGGTAGTCTTCCGAGGCGTGGATGTCGGCAACCGGATCCGCCTCCTCACCGGCAGTCTCGCCGGCTTTAGTAAAGATCTTCTCGTTCAGTTTCTTCCCGATCAATAATTTTTCCGTATTCCTGGCCCTGATCGGGACAGGTGCAGCGTTGCCGAGCACAATCCGCGCGTCCTGGCAGATGCCGGCGTTGTTGACGCTCAGCGAGACAGCCACGGCAACGATGCCCTGATCGCTCTCCAGCAGGTTGAATTTATGATAGGCAGTTGCACTTTTTGCGGGCGGCGGTGGAACGAGCACCTCTAATATCATTTCGTCCGGCGTCAGGACCGTCTCAAAGAGTCCCGGATAAAAGTCCTCCAGGGGTACGAACCGTTCACCGGCGCTTGATCCGACCTTTACCGTCGCATTGAGGGCGATAAGCACAGGCGCCGGATCACCAGCCGCATCGGCGTGCGCCAGATTGCCGCCCATTGTCCCCCAGTTGCGCACCTGGATGGAAGCAAGCTTCTCTTCCATGGCGACCAGAACGGGGTATTTTTCCTTGATGAGGAGCGATTTTTCGATGGTGCGGTGGGTGGTTGTGGCGCCGATCTTCAGACCGGCCCGGGGATCATAGCTGAGGTAGTTCAGTTCTTCGAGCCCCTTGATGTCAATGAGATGCTCCGTTATGACGAGGCCCTGCCGCATGATGATCAACAATGACTGCCCTCCGCAGATGATCTTGGCGCTGTCATGGTACTCGGCCAGCATCGCGAGAGCCTCTTTCACATTTCCGGGTCTCAGGTAGGTAAAGTCGTGTATCATCCATCTCTCCTTTCCGTACAGTCTTCAATGTTTGCCAGCCAGGTAGGTTTCTCGGGAAGCTCGGGAAACTCGGACCACATGCTGCCATTGGTGGTTATTGGTTTCTTAACCGTCTGCCTGCCTGCGATCAAGTCATCCCTGTTCCACCGGTGTTCCTGATATTGGGGGTAATGGCAGAGACTGACGTGTCTGCCGCGGAAGATACCGCACTCCTTGCAGGCTTTTTTTGAAAAGGGACAGACTGGTTGAAGCTTGGGCATGGGCGATTCCTTATATCTATCTATCAATACACAATACAGAGCGTCGGGACAGTGAGCGATAAAAGATTTCTTTCTCTTTCTATTACTCGCCTGGAGCGCAAAGGACCCGCTTTCGGCAGCGGGTATGTAACAGAAAGGAATCTCCTTGTAAAGAAAAATTTATCCTTCAATTGCGTTGATGTTGACACTATCGGCAATTAACGGTAATATTTAGTAGCTTAGCGTAATAATAAGTAATAAAGGATACTAAAACTGGGGACAGCGTCCCCCGGAACATGCCATAATAAAGATGCAATAATTCGATCAACCGCCCTCCGTCTGCGGGAAGGCCGTGTTCGTGTACAGGTACTCAAACTTTTCCTTATGTTTTAATTCTTCATTTGCCATTTTTGTCAAGAGGTCCTTCACTTCACCGGCGGGATAGCTGCCTGCCAGGCTATTATAAAAATTGTACGCGTTTAGCTCTCTGTTTGCGGCAACCAGGTAAACTTCCGAGCTTTTCATATTCTTTTTGATATCGGGCTTCTCGATGTTTTCAATAATCTTGTAATCAATGGCTGCATCCATTTTCAGAACATTTGCACAGACAAGACCCTTCTGGCAGTTTATAAGGAATTCCTTGTGCTTGGCTTCTTCCTGAGCCATGAACTTCAGGTTGTCTTTCGCGTCTTTGTCTTCCACGATTTTGTAGAGGTCCATGTAGAAATCATATGCCTCTTTTTCTTTTACAATCGCCATTTTAATCACATCAGCTAGTGTATTTCCCATTTTCCAATTTCCTCCCTGAATTATTTTATTCTAATCATTCTATATCCGATCAACGATCGAATCCGTTCACACCCCTCAGGCGCCGCCGTAACCGATCGTAATTTTGGCGCCTTCCACAATAACCGGCACTTTCCGAATATCGCCGGACAGCTTGAGCATCTCCTTCAGTTTTGCTCCGTCCGATTCTACGTCAATATACCTTGCCTTCTTCCCGTAGGCCGACAGCGCCTGATCGGTGAAAGGGCAACCTGATTTGCCGTATATAAGAATTTCTTCCGCCATCACCTCACCTCCACAATCAATAGCCGCTTATATTGACAGTATCTGCTCACCAGTCGCCCCGATTTCACATACCAATCTTTTCTTGTTTATGCCACAGAAAAAATTTCTTAAGGTGAAAATAAAGGGACATAACACTTGATTATTTTGATATAGATGTCATGTCCTCCGAATGCTCAGAGCCTTAATTCATAGCGCTGTTCAATCACCAGGGCGCCCCATATAGCAGCGGGCGGTTTCTCCTGCGTTAATTGAAACCCGGCTGACTGGTATATATGAGCGGCCGCCGGCAGTGAACTGACTGTCCAGAGGAAAACGGACGAGTAGCCATGAAGCTTACAGAAGGCGATTGCTTTCGCAACGAGGATCTTCCCCACGCCCTGCCCGCGCAGGCTCGGATGCAGCAGCAGCCAGCGTAACTGTGCTGCCTCGCGGGATGCCTCTACGATGGCAATTGCCCCGGCCAGCATGGCCTCTTTTTCAACGATCCATATCTGCTCGCGCTCGGTATGTGATTGGGCAAAGCTGGACAGAGGAATTGCCACATATGGCTCCAGGGTGTAATCCCAGCCAAACTCTTTAGCATATAAGACTCCATGCAGGTAAGTCAAATAGCCGATATCGCCCGGCTTCAGATTGTGTCTGATGCTCACATTGCGCGGTAGCATCAGGATTGTATTGTTATTGTTAAGGGATTGCTTTTTCACGGTGTGAGTATATGAAGTATGTATTTGTGTGTCAATCGAATTTTGAGACCTTAATCCTTGACTTCAGTAAATATTTATCCTATAACCCACTCGACGCGTAGAAATTCTTTTAATATGGGGGCGTCACGGTTTCGACGGGGATAGTTGAAGCTGTAGCAGCGTACCGAGGTTCCTACAGGCCTCGTTAAACAGGTAGGACAATATAATCGCAGACAACTACGATTACGCTTTAGCCGCTTAGTCGGCTAACGGTCTCCTGGACCCGCCTGTCGGTTCAGATGAGGGCGTCATAAAGGCAGTATAGCCACTTCCCTCTTTTCCCGGAGAGGGCGGGGCGAATCAAAACGGGATAGCGCCTAATCAATCCTGACTCTGGGAGTTTTCGGGGGCGAAATCAAATCAGAGTCTATGTACGTAGAAACTGCAGTGGAATATTTTCGGACGCGGGTTCGACTCCCGCCGCCTCCACCAATTTAGTTATTAAATATCAATATGTTAGCTGCATCAGCCTGCTCCTTTTCCTGGTGCAGTTTTGGTGCAGTTGTTTTCCTGTAAACCATTCTCAAATCTTCCGCCTCTATCCTGAAATATCTTTCAAATGCTTTATTCGTGGAATGCATTGTTGCCCGTTTTATTTCCTCGGGAGTGCAATATTGCCTTAACGCCCTTGCCGAACTATGTCTTGTGCCGCCATAGAGGTCAACACCGGTAATCCCTATATTTTCGCATGCTCTGCACCACCATTTATAAAAGTATTTTTCCCCGAATGGCTCACCTTCACACACACCGCTAACGCCTTTATTATGACGGAAAAAGTGTAAAGATGGGATTGCCGCTGGGAAGGTCTTTAATATTTCAACGTCCTCTTCCAATATGGGCACAAGCTTCGGTTTTTTCTCTTTAGGGTGCGGGAACAATAAATAACCATTCCCCTTGTCGATATCGCCTTCCTTAAGGCTTATCATTTCGCCAGGGCGGATTGATATGTACATGCATAAGAATTTAATGCCCAAGTATATCTTAGGATTGATATGGTAGCTAATTCTATGCACCTCTTGAAGGATTGCTTCTTGTTCCTCTTTTGAAATAACTTTCCTATAGCCCAACTCAAAAGATATTTCCGGGAACTCCGGTATTTGCTGAATGGTTATAACTTTTCTTTTTCGCAACCACGACCAAAAGTCTGTGAGGCATGATTTCATGTTAGATTTCGTCTTGTCAGAAACCTTTTGTGACAAGAAAAAATCTTCCAGGTCAGCATAGCCAATTTCCTTGATATTCTTTTGACCGAAACGGTCAATGGCCCGTGAGATGTAATTATTTAAGTTGTTATAGGTCTTAGGGCGGACATTTTGCTTTTTGATTCCAAGCCACTGCGTAGCAAGGGTAACAAACCCTAGAGGATTGTCCTCTTTATAGTCCCTCGCATCAAAGCTGCCTTCATCTATTTTATATCTTAACCCTGTTAAAAACCTGTGAGCTTCGTCATAGTTCTTGAATCTACGCCATACGCCCTTAATTTTAACAAAGAGCCTTGTTGCTTTCTGTTGGGGGTGTTCAGGGCACTGCACTCCGCTTTTTCCATTGTCTTTGAGAGGTTTTCCGCAGATAGGGCATTTTTGATTAGTGTAAATTCCGCCAAGCATACACAGTTCTCCCCCTTTATGGTTACAGAGAGAAATATCATGTCCGGCAGAAAAACTCAATTTCAATACTCCAGAAAGTTTCTTGTAATTTAATATCGTTAAAACGGCACCCCTTCAACGCCCTGGGCCATGTCAATATATTTAATAATCTTGTCGATTGTCCGTTTTTCAATAAAGATAAAGAATTTATTATACTGAGTCTTCAGCATTGTTCCGAAATGCTTACGTCTTTTCTTGACTAGTTTTCTCAGGCATCGCTTTAATAAAACCATGTCTTTCGTCGTCATTTCTATTTGCAGGCCTTCACCTTCACGGGGATCACCGACTTTCCCCCAATTTCGTCCTATGCTCTCATCAGTCACAAAGCCGTCATGCTTGACGATGTACTTACTCATATAAATCTGCATTTGTTTTCTTGATTGGATGAGCCGAGAGCTTTTATGATGAAGGGCGACCGCGAGAGCCTTATCTTGCAATTGAGTCCCAGTTATTTTCACCCACCGCACTGCCAGTTTCTTAATGATCAAATTATACATATCTTGATCTGCATTCGGCACAGAATAGACCATATGATAATGGGGAACGTAATGTCCCTTTAACGCCCCTGATTTTCTTTTTTGCCATTCCTTTTTCCAGACACCATTTATCTCCAGGCCGTATCTCACAGACCAGTGTTTAAGCTTCCAGAGGCAATAAGAAGCGAGCTTAGCCTTTTCCTTGATCGTCTTTCCCTCCATAATGTCATCGGCAAAAGTGAAGTCCTGCCAGACCTCAAAAGGATCGTCCATTTTAGCCATAGTCACCATCATATTACGCCTAGACTTGTTAGAAAAATCAGTTACCGGCCCGCGCTTACCAACATTAAGATTTCCGCCCTCTACAAAATCACCATATCTTGTCTTAGCCCTATTTCGTACTAGAGTAACGCCTCCATAAACTATTAAATGCTCATCTAACTCACTGTTAATATTATCATGTATTAATATGTCACTTATACAAGCATGACCGTTGCCATCTGGTTCTAATTCGTTATCGTAATCTTTAACTGCTTTTCTCTCAAACGTCAGTGGTCCGTTTGAGGGAAAAGCAGAAACACGCCCCCTGTAAACTGTCTCCATCAAAATAAAAAACCTCCTTTCTTTTCATATCGTCCTATCGCTGTTTTAACAGCTTAATTTTCTTAAATATCTAAGATTATTTCTTGTTTTCTTCATCTTTCCGCCTATACATCATGAAATTGTGGATTAAATTTTCTTCTAATATTTCCAGCTCCTTATCTGATTTATCGCTATATAACTTGTAAAAAACTGTATTAATGGCATCCGTTAACAAATCGGTTGCTATGCTTGTCCTGCTAATTTTCCATCTATCGGACAGGTGATCTAGAATAGCCATGTTCAATACACTCATTCTAAGGGTCATCGAAACAAGGGTAAGGTCTATAAACTTTTTCAAAACATCCGATGCTCTTTCCTTTTGCCTAATGTATTCGTCAATTGAATCTCTGCCTTTATGATCATCGACAATGAGTTTTTTAGGCGTGTACTTCCTTGGTTTCTTTTCTGTTTGCTTCATCGTCATTTCATCTCCTCACAATTACAAAATGTAATCTTTTAAATTACAATAATAAACTTGTTTCTTTATTGCAAGCTTTTTTTGCAACGGTAGAAACTCCCTCTCCTTGCCATGTTACAATAGCACGAGCGCTGCATCTGTAAAGGTTTCCCTTCGGCTCGCTTCGCTCGACCTTGACAGAAGCGGCTTTACTCGTGCTTAATGGAAATCAGGCGACGGTGGGAGGGTAGGCAACAACACAGCTCCGATAAAAGGGTATTTATGTGTCTTTTGCCTTAGAGCGTTACTTTGTTGTGAGGTTTTCGAGAAGATTTAAGTGGCTAGGAATGACAGGATTATTTGTTCAAGGGCGAGCTTGTCCCGGGTCTGGCATTCCCAAATAACTAGGATGCTCCAGCCCTCTGCTTTTAACGCAGCTTCATTTTCTGCATCTCGTACTTGATTTCGCACGAGTTTGGGCTGCCAATAATCTGCATTTGATTTCGGTTTCCGTGCGTCTTTACAGAACGGATCAGGGTGTTGATGCCAGAAGCAGCCATTAACAAAGATTACAGAATGTCTACTATGGAAAACCATATCCGGTGTGCCTGGAAGGGATTTACTATGGAGACGGTAGCGGTAGCCCAAACGATGAACCATTCGGCGTACGGCCAATTCTGGTTTCATATCCTTACTACGAATGGCACTCATGTTTTTACTGCGGCGTTCCGGTGACAGCTTGTCGGTCAACTCTTACCACCGAATTTCTTACATAGCCAATCATAAACGGCTCGTTGCTCATCCATACCTGCACGTCTAATCTGCGTCAGTAGCCATATTGTGCTTGGTTTTTCTGTCGTGATATTCTTTGCACCTTGATTACAGTTTGAGCATAGAGCACGAAGGTTCGATAATTCGTCTTTGCCGCCATGACTGCGATCAACGATATGCCCTATATGAAGGCGCACTTTACGGCCTGTAGAAGGATCAACATCCCCAGGCGTAAGGCCGCACATCTGACATGTGAATCCATTACGGTCGAGGACTGCGGCCCGAAGACGCGCGGAAATTGAGGTTGAAAACGAAACATTGTACCTTTCCGGCGGTTGCTCTTGCAATTGATATTGTCCAGGCTTTAAATTGGTGCTGTCAAGATGTGAAAAAATCGGCCAGCCTTCTTGCTCGCGAAGTTCTCTCAAGCGGCGGCTATATTGAACTGCGCCGTCTGCTGCTGTTTGCAATTCATGGGATTCGATTACTCGCCCAATATTTGCAAGAAGGAATTGGCGTATTTTCTCTTTTGAGCCTTTACGAACCATTGAAACCTCCTAACCGGTTGCCCTAAATATCTGACGGCTTGTAAGGGCAGAAGCGATACATTTTGCAACAGAATGAGCGACCGGAGGCGGAAAAGCATTGCCTACTTGTCGGTAAGCTGGTGTTTTCTTACCTGTGAAAATCCAATCGTCAGGGAAACCTTGAATTCTCGCGACCATTGGCACCGTGAGGCGGGGCATGCCAATAAAGTCGTGATCGGGCGGATCATTAGAAATAACAAGCCCGTCAACACCTAAAGCAGCCCAGGCTTTACGTGCTCTGGTCGGGCCGAGGTCTGGGCCACCGTGTTTCTTAGAACCTCCGACGATTGTCGGCGCTATATCATTCGCCCTTTCTCGCCACGCCGCTGCACCATGCCAACCGCGAGACGCCATAAGATCAAAAAGGATTTCCCCAACGGTCAACGGCTTGTGTTTATTCGAGGCAGGCCATTCGAAATGATGTGAAAACTGTTTACGGATAGCGACGAACACAACACGGGGGCGCAGTTGAGACACTCCATAATCAGAGGCATTCAGCAATTGCCAATCGGTTATGTAGCCAAGTTTTGCTATCTGGCCAGACACATATGTCCGGTAGTCGTCAAAAATTGCATCAAAGATGCCACGAACATTTTCAATCATGACGGCACGGGGACGGATTTGGTCAATTAGCTTGATGGCTGCCGGAAACATATTGCGCTCATCAGCTTTACCAAGTTGTTTTCCAGCTCTGGAAAAGGGTGGGCAGGGTAAACCGCCTGCTAAAAGATCAATTCCTTTAAATGGCGCTCCATCAAATATTTCAAGATCTTGTTCAAAAACTTTCCAATTCGGGCGATTGAAGCGCAACGTCTCACAGCAATGATGATCAATTTCTACAAGGCCTTGATGATTGAAGCCAGCCTGCTCTAATCCTAGCGCCTGTCCACCTCCACCAGCGCAAAGCTCTAAGGAAGTAAGACCGTTTGTTCTCATTTCGTGCCCTTCGTTATGTGGTTGACTCTGATTGTTCATCATTTTCCACATTGAAATATATGTAGACGGAGCTTAATATGGATTGATATCTACACTTCCGTATCGGCTATGTCAAATATGAAGTTCAGAAGAAATGCTTTTGGTGCACTTTTGGTGCATGATGATCATAACTATTTGATTTTACTTGCTGGGGATCGGGTTCGACTCCCGCCGCCTCCACCAGAAGACAATCCAAGGAAGTCCAAAGAAGTACAGAACCCGTTAGAAATAGCGGGTTTTTTCTTGATTTTTATCCAGAAACGTGCTATGTAATTCATCAACGTCCCGTTGTTTTGGGGGCCTTTTGAACAGTAGAAAGCCCCCAAGGAAAATTGGAAGCCCCCAAAAGGGAGGAAATCGAGATGCCAAAAAGGATTGCGCCGTTATCTGAGGTCAAGGTTCGTAACACTAAATCGCAGGAAAACGAGTACAAGCTTTTTGATGGCGGTGGCTTATTTCTTTTGGTCACACCCTCGGGGGGAAAACTGTGGAATTTAAAATACCGCTTTGAAGGCAAGGAGAAAAAACTTGCCCTTGGAACATATCCTGAAATCAGCCTTGCCGATGCCAGAGAGAGAAGAGATAAAGCGAGAAGACAGCTTGCAAATGGCATTGATCCTCGGGCTGTTAGAAAAGCCCAGAAACAGGCAGACACCGCCGAAACGGAAACCTTTGAAGTGATAGCCCGTGAATGGCATACGAGATTTAGACCTACATGGTCGCCAGGGCATAGTGTTACAATCATGAGCCGTCTGGAACGTGATTTATTCCCTTGGATAGGCGCGCGCCCAATTGCTGCAATAAAAGCACCTGAATTGCTGGCGGTATTACGCCGTGTGGAAAGCCGGGGGGCGTGGAATCAGCTCACCGCATAAGGACTACTGCCGGTCAGGTTTTTCAATATGCCGTTGCCACAGGGAGGGCGGAGCGAGACCCGGCAACTGATCTGCGTGGAGCATTGCCGCAGCCGATGGAAAAACACCAAGCAGCGCTAACGGACCCGAAAGACGTTGCTTCACTTCTTCGGGCAATAGACGCATACAAGGGCACATTTGTCGTCAAGTGCGCTCTTCAACTGGCGGCGCTGTCATTTGTTCGGCCCGGTGAACTTAGGGGAGGGGAATGGTCATAAATAAACCTTGAAACAGCAGAATGGAATATACCCATTGAGCGCATGAAATTACAACTGAAGATAAAACAGGAACGGAAAGGGCAGACTCATTTAGTCCCTCTCTCAAATCAGGCCATAGCGATCCTGAAAGATTTACAACCATTGACCGGCCATAGCCGGTATATTTTCCCCTCACATCGAACACCGTTACGCCCTATGAGTGAGAACGCTATCCTTGCTGCTCTAGGGGCTATGGGTTACGCCAAGGATGAAATGTCCGGGCATGGCTTCAGGGCTATGGCAAGAACCATCCTTGATGAAGTCTTGCGGGTAAGACCAGATTTCATAGAACACCAACTTGCTCATGCTGTGAGGGATGTAAACGGGAGGGCGTATAATCGTACGTCCCACCTGGCGGAGCGCCGGAAAATGATGGAGCTTTGGGGAAATTACCTGGATGACCTGAAGCAAGGAGCCAAGGTATTACATTTCAAAATATGATAGTACGGATATAATTGTCATGACCAATACTTGACTTGACACTAACTGTCAAAATATATCCTCTCCCGACAGCCATCCTTAATTTATTGAAGTAAACGAGAGGAGCTTTAAATTTTATAGCAGATTTCAACCAGTAATTCTTAGCCAAAAAGTCTGTATTGGTTATCAATTTCACCTCCTACTAATCATTTATGTTAATAGTAGAGAATGGTAGGGTTTATAGGGAAAAAGGCAGGAGAACGGGCTTTCACCTGGGTCCGAGAATCCTTTTTGTAGTGTGTTCCCTGTCTCCCTGAACCCTCATAGGTTGGTTGGGTCATAGAACCCTTGTCACGCTGGAGGATTGGTCGGGAGGCACCCCTGCCTTTTTCTACTTATACCATGGAGGTGTAACGATGGAAAGTCTCTTTGTGGGGATTGATGTTTCGAAGGATTATTTCTGTGTGTCCGGGCTGGATGTTCAGGGGAATGTGCTGTTCTCGCTTACTGCAGCGGCCGACAAAACCGGTTTTACCGAGATGATGAGTACAATTTCCTCTCATTGTGCCCGCTTGGAGGAAGTGATCGTCGCCATGGAGTCGACTGGATGCTATCACCTCAATCTCTTCTCGTTTCTGACATCCCATAATATCAGTACGGTCGTGATCAATCCGTTGCTCATTGCCAATTACGGGAAGCTATCCCTGAGGAAGACCAAGACAGACAAGAAGGATGCCCTGGTGATAGCCCAATATGTCCTGGCAAACCGGCAAACGATTTCACAGTTTTCTGTTTCAAGTGGTTATCAGGATCTGAGAGACTTGGCCAGGGAAAGGGAATTTACGGGAAAGATGATTGCGGCGGTCAAAAATGACATCAAGCGGATGCTTCAAGCAACTTTTCCTGAGCTGGAGCAAATGGTCAACGTCTTCAGCGACACCATGCTTCATTTTCTTAAAACGTACCCTTCGGCACGACTGGTTGTCAATGCCGGCGAGCAAGATCTGAGACAGGCATTCATACATCCCGACAAGAGGATGAGGCTTATGGTCAAACCAGAGAAGATTAGAGATGCAGCTCTGAACTCTGTGGCTTCTATCAGTCCGGCAAAGGAGATGATACTCCCGGGAAAAATTGAAACCCTTGTCCATCTGCAGCATCGTCTCGATGATCTTACTACCATGATGGTGAACCTCTGCAAGGCTACGGCTGAGGAAGATTTGAATATCATCACCTCGATTAGCGGGATCAGTACAAAAACAGCGGCACCATTCCTTGCCGAGTTGGGGGAGCTATCCAATTACAAATCTTACAAGAAGGTTATCGCCTTTGCGGGCGTTGATCCTTCGATTCATGATTCGGGTAATTTTCATGGAAACAGCAAGTTATCCAAAAGAGGAAATCGACACTTGAGGAGGGTGATCTATCTGATGACCTTTTGTGCCGTGCGTATGGAGGGCCCCTTTAAACGGTACTTCCTTAAAAGAAAAAGCGAAGGATTGCCCTTCAAAAAGGCCTTGTTTGCTACTGCTCACAAGCTTATCAGGGTCATTTTTACCATGCTACAAAGGAGGACTTATTTTATCGCAAATCAAAGTGCATAATAGTTGACTACAAATAAACAGAACCGCGGCGTTATAAAATTGTTTATTACGAATCGAACAGTGTAACAGCTTCTTGATAAGGAATCGGGTATGGCAGATTCTGTAAAAGCAACAACGGGATGTGGAGAAGTATAAAGACCTGATCAGACAGGAATTCGCCAAGTGAAGGGCGGCTGAGTACTGGATCGGCGTGATGAAACCGTCAAGATATTTTTTCTCTTTTGCCGTTTTTCAGGTGATAGCGTCCCAGGAAACAGGCTTGGGTAAAAGTAGGCATGAAACCCGGTGCGGTGGCGAGTTCAATATAACGGGAGCGGCGGGCGATTTGCTTCGCCTTCTCACGCTTGCGTGTCGAAATCAGGGTGAGCTTGGCCCCCATCCCGGCGGCGTTTCCGACCTGGGTGATGCAATCTCTGGGCAACGGCGGTAACATCCCGACCGTTATCGCGCTTTCGACATTAAGGTACGTGCCGAATGAGCCGGCAATAATCACCCGGTCAATATCATTATCCGTCAAACCACCTGCTTCCAGCAATATCTGGATGCCGCTTCGGATGGCCGCTCTGGAAAGCTGGAGTTCCCGGACGTCCCCCTGCGTAATCGAAATGTGCCGTTCGTGATCACAGATGATGAATTCACGTTGCCCGCTTCCAGCATGTATGCCAAGCTCTTTTGACATCCGTCCGCCCTTGTCCAGCAGACCGGCGCGATACAGGGCAGCCAGGCCGTCCAGGACGCCCGAGCCGCAGATACCGCAGGGCGGCACGTTGTCAATGGTCTGATATTCGACCCGACCGTTTTCGATGCGCATCCGTTCTATGCCGCCGGCGGCGGCTCTCATGCCGCAGCTCAGATGCCCCCCCTCAAAGGCCGGGCCGGAGGCGCAGGAGGCGCTCGTTATTTCGCCTCTGTGGATGAGGGAAATTTCGGTATTGGTGCCGATATCGATGAGAACCGCCGTATCCGTTATTGCCGGGGCGTCCACGGCCAGGAGGGCGGCAGTATGGTCGGCGCCGATAAATCCGGCGATGTTGGCCGGAATATGCACGTACGCGCCGGGGGCGAGCCGGAGATTCAGGTCGCGCATCTTGATGTCCAAGGCATCGCTGATCGTGGCAATATAGGGAGCCGTTGCGAGCTGCCCCACGGGCAGGCCCAGCAGCAGGTGATGCATGGCCGTATTCCCGACGATAACGGCATCCACAATATCGCTGTTTTTAACGTTGACACTCTGGCAGAGATCGTCAGTCAGTGCGTTGACACTGTTCACGGCAAGTGACTGAAGCCTTTCTGCTTCTGCCACGGAACCAACTGCCCGCGCCATGCGGCTGATAATATCCCCTCCATAGCTTATCTGAGGGTTCATGACGATTTTACGGGCTAATGTCACCCCGGTGGCCAGGTCAACAAGGTAGCCGGCGATCTTCGTTGTCCCCAAGTCGATGGCCAGTCCAAGGGAACGGGTGCCCGAAGGGGCGATATGGATCACCTCGCTATTGCGAACAAACGCCCGACATTCCCAATTAAATTCGCGGAGCAACTGCGAGATTCCCTGCAGGACGCGCAGGTCGATAGTATCGCAGTGAAGGCCATATTCCCGGTTTAGAGTCCCGCATAGCCGTTCTCCATCGGCGGCAAGGTCGGAAAGGGTGTGAAGCGCAAGTTTGACAGGGTAATGCCTGACTGCCGGATTGAGGGCAACGGCGATTTCAGTTTCCTCTACCTGCGACCGCAGCGGGGCGGTCAGCGATTCCGGGGGAAGATAGATGGTGCAATCGCTTTCTGGAAAGGCCTGGCAGGCAAGACGCCAACCCTCAGCCATCTCTTTTGCGGAGAAGAGTTTGACTTCGGTAGGCGTCACCGGCGAGGCACTGCCCGCGATAATCTGCACGCGGCAGGAATGGCAGATTCCCCGCCCATCGCAAATGCCGGACATACCGACTCCAAGCAACCGGGCAGTATCAAGGAGGGATTTCCCTCCCTCTACTGTCCCGCATTGGCCGAGCGGTTTAAATTCAATGACAAGCTGCTTCATGGGTATCAGGATTTTCACATTTCAGTTCAGGATGGTAACGGTAAAGGCAGTTACTGCCGTTTGAGCAGTGGTCACAGCGCTCGGCAGCCGACCAGGTGGGCATATTCTCGCCCAGTCCCACTACCAGTGAAATAGATTTACGGGGCATCATCATGGCGGTTTCGGTAAGATGCACACCAATTCCATCCGCCGGTGCGAGCTGGAAAAGTTTGAATTGCTCGGTAATGGACCAGTTCACTCCCCCGGGGCTGACGGGAGAACTTGCCGTATAGCCGCGGCTTCCCGCTTCTCTATTGATAATATCGTGGATGGCAAAGATCATATTCTCAGCCGTGGAAGTTCCAATTGCATCCAGGATAAGTCCGTAAAGGCGTTTCCCCTGCTGGAAATATTCCCCGACGGCAGTCTCAATCTCCGGCCCGATGGTAGCGAAGGCAACAACGATGGCTTCCGCCCGGGCAAACACCCGGGGAATGATTTCACCGTGCAGTACTGTCCCCCCTTCAAGGTAGCAATCGTCCGACTCCATCTGATTAATGGCGTGGACGGCATAGGCAAATGCCGGGCGTATCAGTTGCAACACTCCTTCATCTTGCAACGTCTTATCGATCAACCGGTCTATCTCAGGGTGGACGGAAGAGCTCGAACCCATGCCGAGCCCCCGGAGGACATCTTTCTTATCCAGCCGGAAGGGGATATTGCGAACAATCTTCACCTTGGTCGAGAGAATCATTGGCAAATGCCGTATTGGTGCGTAAGGTCGGCCCACAACTTCACGAGTGCCGGGTTCGCATCATCCAGGGCGGTTCGCGACGACGTGATAAATCCGCCGCCCTTCCCGACGATGCAGATGAGCTTCTTTGTGTACTCCGTAACTTGTTCCGCCGTACCGGCAGAGAGAAGAGACGGCGGCATGTTCCCCGCCAGACACATCGTGTTGCCGAGGATCTCTTTGGCCCTGAAGATATCCGTCGAATCCAGGAGTGCCAGTACTTTTCCTTTCGGGAATTCCGTGAAGCACTCCAACCGGGAACCGCAATCCCCCTCTACAAAGAGGCAGGGCGTCAGGCCCTTCTCGATCAACGCCAGTGTCAACTTTTTCAGTCCCGGCCAGTACAAGGTTTCGAACTGCTTCAGCGACATAAACCCGTCCGCACCCCGGTGCAGGGGTATGCACCCTTACCCGATTACCTTTTCAACTGCCGACAATATCCCATATACCTTCTTGCCCGTAAATCATGCTCCATGAGGAGGTCGCTGGCAAGGATATAGGGGCGCACGACTCCTGCGTTCACGATAGCGGCAGTTAATCCGGAGGCGATTGCCAGGGTCAGGAAAGGAATATTGATAAAAGTGCGGTTAGGCAATCCGAAGGAGATATTGCTCGCACCTAATACCATATTGACCCCCAGCTCTTTTTTCACCATCTCGATAGACTGAAGGGTGATGCGGGCGGCATGATTATGGACGCCGATTGATTCGGCAAGACAATCAATGATAATATTCCCCCTGCTGACACCCATATTTTCCGCATAGGCAATGATTTTCCGGGCGACCTCCAGGCGCTGCCCCGGCTCGGGTGAGATGCCTGCCCCGTCTGAAGCCATAGCGATAACCGGGGTATCATACTTTTTTATGAGCGGCATAATCTGTTCCAGTATTGCCGTTTCACCGGTCACCGAGCTGATTATTGGTCTGCCGCACCCGGCTTCAAGCACCTTTTCCAAGGCAAGAGGGTCTCTGCTCTCCAGGCAGAAGGGTATGTCAACAGTACGCATAATTGCCTGTACTGCCTGAGGAAGGAGGACTGTTTCGTCAACCCCGAAGGCATTGACATTTACAATCAATATGTCGGCCCCGGCTTCTACCTGAGTCACGGCTTCATTGCAAACAGGCTTCATATCCCCCGCCAGCAGCGCCTCCTTAATAGGCCCCTTCCCGAAGGGATTGATCCGCTCGCCGATGAGGATTGTAGGCAGGCCGTGGCCTATTACCACTTCTTTTCCCTGCGGGCTCGTGACAATCGTTTGCATAGGTTCTTAGTATGTCCCGTATTCCTTGGTAAATTCAAACATGGCTTTCACGTTCTCTGGCTTTGCATCTTCCAGCCCGGTCGACGCATCCATAATATAGCCGCCGCCCTTTCCGCACACGTCGATCAATCGCTTGCAGTATGCCCGGACATCATCCGGTGTGCCGGTGGCCAGAATGGAGAGTGGAACGTTGCCCCGTATGCACACCGTGCCTTGCAGTATCTCTTTGGCCTTGGCCATGTCGGTCGCCTCAAAGGCATAGCAGGCTTTTCCCGCCGGGATGTCCTTGATGACATCGAGGCGGGTTGTGCAGTCACCCTCCCACAGCGGGCACGGATTGAGGCCCTCATTGATCAGGGTTACCATGAGCTCGCGCAACGTGGGCCAAAAGAACTTCTTGAACTGCTCTTGAGACATAAAGCCATCCAGACCCTTGTGAATGGGAATGAAAACGCGGGGGTTTCCGGACGTCTTTGACGCATTCACCGCCAGCTCGAGCATGAAGGGCAGAAGCTTCTCACATGCCTTGATCACGGTATCGGGCCGCCGGTACATATCCAGCATAAGACCCTTTGTTCCGCGGAAGAAATCGCCCAGCGTGTCGAAGGGAGCCTGGGTGAACGCACCAAATTGCAGAGGGAAGCCTTCTTCCTTCGCCTTTTCGCCGTACAGGCGCGAATAGGAGACAATGCGCATCGATTCCCGCCCGGCCTTCTTGATTGCCTCCATAGCTTGCTCCACCTCGGGCAGACTGAAGGGGGCCAGTCCAAAAGGTATGCCCATGTAGTAGGTGACGATACTGTGTATCGGTGCGAGCTTCTCGAACCCCGCCAGCGCACCGCATGCCCGGGGCCAGTATTTCCTTATCATGAAGTCGGACGGGTCAAGGAGAAAGTGGTCGTATTCCTCCGCCTTCATGTATTCGCCCTCGACAAACTGATAGGTCAGGTCAGCCGCCACCCCGTGGCCTGGCCATCTCAACTGCTTGAAATCGAGGGCTTCCAGTATGGGGCCCAGAAAACGCAAGCCAAAGGGGTTCTGGTCCATATCGGGCTTGAAATCCAGCAGGGTCTTGAGCTGTGATTTGAGCAGCTTTTCCGGGTCGTACATCACCTCTTCGACGGTCACGCCCGAATACTTAGCCGGGAAAAACGCGAACATGACCTCGATCGGAACCCGGTCAGGAATCCGCAGTGCAATGGCGTCGTTGACCCTCTTTTCCCGCTGCTTGAAGAGCTCTTCGGCGGTTTCGTTCATAAGTTCCCTCCGATCCACTGCTTGCAGAGGTTGACGGCCGCAATCGCGTCCTTGCCGAACGCATCGGCGCCTGCGTACTTCCTGACCTTATCGTCCATCTGGCCGCCGCCGATCATGATTTTAACGGAATCACGGAGCCCCGCCTCCTCTAACGCCTCGACGGTTTTCTTCATGGAGTCAAAGGCCAGGGTGAGGAAGCCGCTGAGGCCTATAACTTGAGGTTTAAATTCTTTGACTTTGTCCACGAATACCTGCACCGGTACATCAATGCCGATATCAAGGACGTCATAGCCGCTCACATCGAGCATGAAGGTAACTATATCTTTGCCGATGTCGTGGATATCGCCGGCTACGGTGCCGATTAGAACCTTGCCTTTCTTGGCCGCAGCATTGCCCTGTTCAATAAGTGGCTTGACGACATCGGAGATGCCTTTTAATATCTCCCCCGCCATCATGAGATCGGGGATAAAGTATTCACCCGCTTCAAACCGCTTTCCTACGAGTTCCATAGCGGATCTGGCATCATCGAGGATCTCCATGGGGTTAGCGCCTTCTTTTAACAGTTCATTGACCAGCGCCAGTGTTTCTTCCTCTTTCATGTCGGCCATAAAGTTAATTAGCTTAATGTTCATCAAATACCTCTCATAATTGATTTATTCATACCCTGCAATAAGGTCGGTTGTCAAGAGTGGACGCCAATGATTTTATCATGAATCCTCTTTTGTTCCTTGTATACCATCAAAAAGTTATTGACATCTAATATTAATATGGCCTAACGTCAATCCATATCAGCATTGGTTACAGACGATGCATCGTCAAGCTATAAACCATTCTTTCAAGAGTGAGCTTATGAATCTTGCCTGCAACCTGGAAACGTCAGCCTCCTTTTTCCCCGATCGTCCGGCGATCCGGGAAGGTGGTGTCGTCATGACCTACGGGAAGCTGAACGATCAGGGAAACCGCATTGCCACCGGGCTGATCAAAATGGGGATCAAGCCGGGTCAGCACGTTGGCCTCTGTGCCCCGAACTCGGCGGAATGGGTTGCCTTCTATTTCGGGGTGCTCAAGGCAGGCGCTGTTGCCGTAACCCTCTCATCCGTGCTGAGCAGAGAGGAATTGGCGCTCTTTATCGAACATGCCAAGCCACGATTATTGTACATCACCGCAGCCAGGCGGCACGATTTGAAGCCACTTCAAGACTCCGGTTTCCTTGGACAAACGATCTGTCCGGGAGGCGACCTTGACCTGCCGCAGCTCGTCGGCATGGGTTCCGGTATCTTTAAAGCCATTGACCGGAGGCGCAAAAACACCGCGGCAATTCTCTATACCGGGGGCACAACCGGGACCCCGAAAGGGGTTATGCTGACCCATGAAGGCATCAGTTTTTCCAGCTGTATGATTGCCTACTTCGAGCGGTCCGTGGAGACGGATGTTGCGCTGTGCTTTATGCCCTTTAACCATGTCTTCGGCCAGATACACATCATGAACTCGACTATTTTCAGCGC
>JAPLJV010000056.1 GCA_026388415.1 Deltaproteobacteria bacterium
AGAAGAGAATATTATCTCTCAAGAATTGTTAAAAGAATTGGAAGGTATGGCGGCTTTTAGAAATGTGCTTGTGCATGATTACCTTAAACTTGATCTTGATAAAATATATAAAATTATTCAAGTAAAGTTAAAATACATCAAGCAACTGACAACAGTTTACGCCAGTTTCTTATAACCCACTCACCCATTTACCCATTTACAGTTTATATTAGTGGAACAGTGGATACTACATAGAAAGTTCGTTGAGGAATTACAATGAAACTCATTAGCATCGGTATGCCCCGCTGGTCATCAGCTTGTTTTTCTTTTCGTCCGTCCAGTTGTTTTTCATCGGCATCATCGGCGAATACATCGGTGCTATCCATACCCAAGTTCTGAAAAGGCCGCTCGTCATCGAAAAGGAACGGATTAATTTCGATTAACGCCGGGGAGTATTCTTTGAAACGAATCGCCCATGATTTATGGCTGAATCATCAAAAGAAAATACGCTTTGTCCTGGTCGGCCTCTGGAATACGATTTTCGGGTATCTCGTTTTTGTCGCTTGCGATTATCTCTTCGAGCGTTTCTTCTCGCCCCGGTACGTCGCCTATATGTCAGCGGCGGTTTTAGCGAATATTCTGGCGATCATCAATGCCTATATTTTTCACAAACATATCACCTTTCAATCCACGGTGCGCGGAAAAGGCATCCTGATTGAGTTTGCCCGTTTCTTTTCGACATATCTCTTCAGCATGATCCTCGGATTGATCCTGCTGCCTATTTCTGTGGAGGTAATTGGAATAGAGCCCAGGATATCGGCCGCACTGCTCATCCCGGTCACGACCGTTATCAGTTATATCGGCCACTCCCGGTTTTCATTCAGGACGTAAGGGAGACGGGTGGTGGGTGTATTTTTGAAACAGGCGAGTTATTTACCAGTTCCTCCGGCAAAATATTTTACGGAGGTCTCCTCGACCAACCTGTGGCGCAGCATCCACTATGGCCTCGGCTGCCTCTGGACGGCGCTTAAAATGGGAATCATCAGCCCAGACTGCTTCCGGTGAACCCGTGACTCCGCCAAGCGGCAATCGCTTTGACGATTTCTTTGCCGATAACGCCTGCGTATTGCTGAAGAATCATCTTTACAACTATCTCCTGCGACGGCGAGCCGTGCGGAAATGCCTGTCAGCGGAGATAGGGGAGCTGACCCTGGAGGTCGGCAGCGGTCTGTCGCCGATGACGGAGGCTTCAGACCGGATTGTCTATTCCGAACTCTCATTTTCAGCCCGCCTCACACCGAGGCGCCCGGCGTCGGTCCTCCTCATCCGTGCGGTCAATCAGGCCTGATCGGCGCGAGATGGTGTACCGCAATTTGCGTGCCGTTTTATAAAACTGAACCAGGCCAGTTTCTCTCGTGCTGGCGGATTGAATTTTAACTTTCAATTTGACAGAGGGTGGTTTTTACTCTATCAATGCGGAGGGGGGACAATGTGAAGGTTGAACTTGCATATCGCACCATTTGCTGATTGGAATTCGGTCCCGACCTTTTTCCCGTTGAAATCAAGGCGGGGGCAACCATCACGCCGGATTAGTAATAGCAAAGATGAAGGTACCGGATACAGACGGGGAGTATATTGAAAAAACGACAATAACCGGGCGAAGTTTATCGAAGCTCAGAAGTCGCCCCCTTGACAAGGCACAGGTGGATACAACACATGAAGCTATCAGTCGTTATCGCCTGTTACAATGAAGCCGCCACCATCGAAAAGGTGATAGACGCCGTGGTGCGCGCACCCTTTCCCGATAAGGAGATCATCGTTGTAGATGACTTCTCTACCGACGGGACCAGGGAAATCCTTCGGGACCGGATTGTACAAAGAATCTCGAAGGTGATCTATCATTCCGTAAACCTTGGCAAAGGCGCTGCACTTCGGTCGGCGATCCGGGAGGCGACCGGAGATGTCGTCATCGTCCAGGATGCCGACCTCGAATATGATCCGGAGGAGTATCCGAAAGTTATCAACCCGATTCTCGAAAATAAGGCCGATGTTGTCTATGGCTCCCGTTTCATCGGCGGCGAGCCGCACCGGGTGGTTTATTTCTGGCATCGAGTTGGCAATGGCCTGCTGACGCTCCTTTCCAACATGTTCACTAACCTGAATCTCACGGATATGGAGACCTGTTACAAGGCATTTCGCCGGGAGGTCATCCAGTCAATTGCCATCGAGGAAAACCGATTCGGATTCGAGCCGGAGATCACGGCCAAGATGGCCCGAAAAGGCGTCCGAATCTACGAGGTGGGAATCTCGTACCACGGCCGGACTTACAAGGAAGGGAAGAAGATCAACTGGAAAGATGGCTGCCGCGCTTTGTACTGCATCCTGAAATACAACATGCGGTAATCCGCAACTTTATTCACAGTCCTTCCTTCTTCAGCAGGACGCAATTTGCCGCGGCGAGGATCACAAACATTAACAAAAGCACGAGCAGACTCGGCCAAAGGTGGGCGAAACCTAGGTTTTTCAGATAGATGCCGCTTAGAATCTTAATATAATAGGTGGCCGGGACGATGCTGGTAAATAGCTGCAGGACCTTCGGCATGTTGGCGACGGGAAAAACAAAGTTGGAAAGCAGCAGCGAGGGCAGGTATGTTACCAGTACGGCCGCCTGATTGGCCACTAATTGTGATTTGGTAACCACGGAGATCAGCAGGCCCAGGGTCAGGGCGACGGCGATATAGAGGGAAGAGGCCAGGATCATCAGCCAGAAGCTGGACTTCAAGATCACCCCGAACAGGATCTGTCCCATCAGCATGGCGATCAGGACATCCGTCAAGGCGATAAAAAAATAAGGGATGGCCTTGCCTAAAAGAAACTCTCCCGCCGTGATGGGGAGTGATTTGATGGTTTCCATCGTGCCGTTTTCATACTCCCGCGCGATGACCAGGGAAGTCAGCATCGCGCCGACGATCATGATAATAATGGCAATAATGCCCGGGACGATAAAATTGCGGCTTTCCAGGTCTTCATTGAACCAGACGCGAATGCGCGCCTCCACGGGCGGGCTGATAGCCGGCCGGCCCTGGCGATTGAGAAAGTCACGGAGCAGCCGCTGGTTGAATTGTTCGATGACGGCAATCACATAACTTCGCGCAATACTAGCAAAATTGGGGTCGCTGCCGTCCAGCAGCACCTGCAAGGGGGCCGGGCGGGCGGAGCGGATGTTTTGCGTCCAGCCGGGGGGGATGATCACGGCCAGGGTCGCCCGCCCGTCGTCCAGGTAAAGGTTGGCGGCAGCAGCGGATTGCAGATGCGCCTGGATGTTGAAGTAGGAAGACGCCTCCAGTTTGCGCAGAAAATCGCGGCTCAGATCAGTCTCATCCTGGTCTGCCACGACGGTGCGGATGTGATTTACGTCCAGGCTGAGGGCGTAGCCGAACAGCAGTATCAAGAGCAGGGGGATGGCAAAGGCCAAGTATAAACTGCGGAAATCCCTCAGTAAATGATAAAATTCCTTGCGCGCTATGGTCAGAATGTTTTTTACGGTCAACGAGACACTCCCTTCACCCCGATACACGCGATCAGTATAACTGCTGTTCCTGGAAACAGCAACCTTTTCATCTGGAAAATCAAATCCCCCCTGCCACCTTTTCTAAAGGGGGAGAGGTAGGAGAGATTTTTCTTGACATGCCTCCGGCGATCTAATATGTGCCTGCCAAGTCAACATTAGACGGAGGTTCTTATAAAAAGAATATTTAATATTTTTGTTGCAGTCTGTTTCTTGCTCAGTCTTGCCGGGCTGGTGATGGCTTCGGGTCCCGCGAAAAAAGTTGCCTATGACGGAGGAACAAAGGGCAAGGTCGTGTTCGATGGCAAATCCCACGCCGGTGCCGGTCTTTCGTGCGCCAACTGCCATACGAAGCCCAAACTCTTCACTATGAAGAAAACTGCGCTCAAGATGGCGGAGATGAACAAAGGTAAGTCCTGTGGCGCCTGCCACGATGGCAAGTCCAAGGCTTTTGGCGTTAAAGAATGCGCTAAATGCCATAAGAAATAACTTGCTTCCGTAAACCACTGCAAAGCCCTCCCCGGTGAGCTGATGGAGGGCTTTTGTTGTTAGCAATAAAGGATTTTGTGTCCGCGAATAAATCAGATAAGGCGACGAAACGTAATTTTACAGACAGGATGTGGAATTTCTTCACCTCCCTGAAGTCAGTCATCCTGCTGCTGCTTATCCTTTCGGTACTCTCCATCGTCGGCACCATCATTGAGCAGAATAAACCGCTGCAAGAATATTACGAGGTTTTTAAACCTTCGACGGTGGCGCTTTTCAACAGCCTCGGGCTTTTCGACATGTATCACAGTTGGTGGTTCATCTCCTGTCTGGGCCTGCTGGCCCTGAATATCATTGCCTGTACGATGGATCGTTATGCCCCCATCATGAGCGGGTTGAGGGAAAAAAACCTGATCCTGGACGAGGCCCTGGAAAAAACTCTAAACCCGAAGGACAAGATCAAATATGCCCTTCCCGTGGATGAGGTTGAAAAAAAAGTGCTGGAGCTGGCGGGGAAAAGCTTTGGCGGCCAAGCCGTAGTGACGATTACCGAAGACGGCAGCCGGCACTATTTCTTTGAAAAGGGGAAGTATTCGCGGCTGGCCTTTTTTTTCACCCACATAAGCGTGCTTATAATTTTTGTCGGCGCCCTGGTCGGGTCTTGTTTCGGTTTCAAAGGATACGTAAACATTTATGAAGGGGAGACGATAGGCCGCCTGGAAACGAGGACGGGGCAAATTAAAACTCTCGATTTCTCGGTAAAGTGCAATGCCTTTACCGCCGATTTTTACCCCAACGGGATGCCCAGGGATTATATCAGCGATCTTTCTGTCATCAAGGACGGCAAGGAGGTACTGCGGAAAAATATCAAGGTCAACGATCCCTTGAGTTTTCAGGGGATTACCTTCTACCAGTCCAGCTATGGGTCCCTTCCCTACGGTAAAGAACTGGAGTTGAAAACGTACACGGGCCTGCAGGTAAATAAGGATCCCGGTGAATGGTTTGTCTGGGTGGGTTCGCTGCTTTTGGTCGGCGGCATCATGGCGGCTTTTTTTGTGTCGCACAAAAAGCTCTGGGTATGCCTGAGAAAGGACAAGAAAGGCCGGACGGAATTAAGCATCGGCGGAGCGGTTAATAAAAACCGCGCTGTCTTTGTCCGGGAAGTGGAAGGCATCATTCAGAGACTTAAGGAGGTTGCATGACCAATTCGTTACTCTTCGGGATATCCATCTTTGTTTACTTTTTCGCGATGGTGCTTTACGTTTCCTACCTCGCCTTCCGGTCCGAGGGTCTCGGAAAGGTGGCGACTGGCTGTCTGCTGGCCGGGGTTGTCATAGAAGCAGCGGCGATCGGCCTGAGGTGGTATGAGTCATATCAATTGGAAATCGGCCGGGCGCCCCTGACCAATCTTTACGAGTCGCTGGTTTTTTTCGCCTGGACGGTCGCTATTGTCTATCTCGTCCTCGAAAAAAAATACAATATCAGGGCGGTGGGGGCTTTTGTGACCCCTTTTCCATTTCTCATCATGGCGTACGCTTCTCTTAATCCCAATGACATTCAGCCCTTGGTGCCGGCCCTCAAAAGCAACTGGCTAATCAGCCATGTGGTGACGTGTTTTGTCGGCTATGCCGCTTTTGCCGTTTCCTTCGGCGTCAGCTGCCTCTATCTTTTCAAGGTCCGGGCGGAGCGCATAGCCGACAAAACACCGGGCTTCATTCTAGGATATGTGCCGGACTCCGGCACGCTGGACGAGATCGGCTACAAGACTATCGCCATAGGATTTCCTCTTTTGACAATCGGGATCGTCACGGGCGCCTTCTGGGCCAATGTCGCCTGGGGCACTTACTGGAGCTGGGATCCGAAGGAAACCTGGTCGCTGATCGTCTGGTTTATTTATGCGGCCTACCTGCACGCCAGGATTACGCGCGGTTGGCGTGGCGCCCGGGCGGCGGTCCTGTCCATTGTGGGTTTTTGCGCAACGATATTTTGCTATCTCGGTGTGAACCTGATCCTTTCCGGGCTGCATAGTTATGGGGGGAAGCCGATAGACTCTTTCACCCTTAGCTACGCCGCGTGGGGTCACGCGGCCTATAATGTATGTCAGTTATGATTCATTCCGTTATCAATTAAAGAAATTTTGTCTGGAATAATTTCTGGTTTTGGCGTATTAGGTAACAGAAAGGAGCGCAATTATGGATGTACCCCGTTATGAAGTTAACCGGCAGGTGCGAGTGGTATTAAATCGTCATGAGATTGATGTTACGAGGCTTGACTATTCTTTTATCGGCAGTACGGTCTATCTCTCCGGGGACCTGCTCAAATATTGCGAAGGCGATCTGGTTCCGAACGCGATTGAAGGCCTGTTGAAAGAAATTTCCGGATTGTCGGGTGTGCGCGACGTGCAAACCGATTTTCAGAATTGGGTCATCAGTAACGCGGGGGGCGCCTGGCAAATCACGAAAGGCAAGAAAAAGACGCGCGATAGCGGCGATCCGATGACTCAGCAGGTTGGAGCGGCCGATGCAGATAAGGAGGTCCACATCAAGACCAGCGAGAAGATAGCCGATGTCCTGAAAGACGTGGAAACAGGGTCCGGACAGGAAGACCGATAAGATAATATTTGGTGATTAAAGGAGGAAGATATGGCTAAACAGTTGGGGATTTACAAATGTGGAGTGTGCGGAAATATGGTTGAAGTTATCCACGCCGGCGCTGGAGAACTGGTCTGCTGCGGTCAGCCGATGACGCTGCTCACGGAAAATTCCGTGGATGCCTCACGGGAGAAGCATGTCCCGGTCATCGAGAAAACGGCCGGCGGCGTGAAGGTGAAATTGGGGAGCGTTCCCCATCCCATGGAAGAGAAGCATTATATCGAATGGATTTCGGTCATTGCCGACGGTAAGGCCTACCGGCAGTTCCTCAAACCCGGCGATGCGCCGGAAGCCTTCTTGGCGGTGGAAGGGGCGCAGATTAGCGCCAGGGCCTACTGCAATCTGCATGGTTTGTGGAAGGCATAAAAAGCAGCCCCACCCTAACCCTCCTCTGTTCAAGAGGAGGGAATCTTGCTGGTTCAGGCTTTCGCCGGAACGACAATACGTTCCGCAATTACCTCATTATGCAAGAAATATCTTGACCTGCATGTTTCATCATGCTAGTTCCCGAATTGTAAAAAGTTATAAAGTAACTATGTTGCAGAACCTCAAAAGCTGCTAGAGAGAGAATTGATGGATAAGGAAGCAAAAAATATCATCGTGCCTGAGGGCAAAAACGGCCGCGAGTTGGCCGCCGAGCCGCCGCAAAATACTTCGGACAATGCTAAAAGCAAAGTGAAGTTCGAGATACATGGTGAAGAGATGATTGAAAAAACCGTCAAACTCAGTGGCAATAGTGGCCGGGTTTATCTTCCTCCCACGTGGGTGGGCCACAATGTCAAGATAATAAGGATAGACTAATTTTTGAGGAGACAAATGTGAACAATACCACCGTAAGGAGATTGCATCCCGCGGATGCCGTTGAAATCAGCCGGATATCGTCTTCCATAACCGGGGCGGAACATCGGGCGGATTTTCAGCAAGTCATCGGCAGACAAGCCCAAAGCGAAGATGATGCCAGTTTCGTGGCGGAAAGGGATAACAAACTGGTCGGATACTGCATCAGCTACATGGTTTCCGGCAGTTTCGGCATGGAAAAGAGCGCCTGGTTGGCCCTGATTGGCGTGGACCCGAACTTTATGGGTCAGGGCATCGGCGAAATGCTGGCCAACGGGGTATTGAAGCATTACAAGGCATGCGGCATCACCGAAATATATACCTCGGTGCGCTGGGATTCCACGGATATGTTGTCTTTTTTTAAAACCATGGGTTTTCAGAGAAGCGATTTTATTAATCTTCACAAGCGTCTTAAATAGTTGCGACCAAAAACCTGGCCGGGCATGGGGCCCTGTTTCAGGTACACATAGCAGAGAAGGAGGTATAGTTATGGATTTTGCATTGTCTGAAGAACTGGAAATGCTCAGGGGCATGGCCCGTGATTTTGCGGCGGAAAAGATTGCTCCCTTTGCTGATGAGTGGGACGAAAAGCATTATTTCCCTTATCAGGAAGCTGTCAAACCCATGGGAGAATTGGGATTTTTTGGTACGGTGATCCCTGAGGAATATGGCGGCAATAACATGGGCTGGCTGGCCGCGATGATTCTCACCGAAGAGATTTCCCGCGCCTCCAGTTCGCTTAGGGTGCAGATAAACATGCAGTGTCTGGGCAGCGCCTTTACGATCCACCGTTACGGCACTGAAGCAGCCAAGAAGAAGTATGTGGAAAAATTAGTCAACGCGGATTTCGTCGGCTGCTTTGCCATTACGGAATTCAATGCCGGTTCCGACGTCATGTCCATGAAATCAACCGCCGAGGACAAGGGTGATCACTGGCTCCTGAACGGTTCCAAGACCTGGATCTCCAACGCCAACGTCGCCGATGTGATTATCTACTACGCTTACACAGATAAAGCCAAGGGCAGCCGGGGTCTTTCCGCGTTTATTGTGGAGCCGAAAAACTTTAACGATATACGGACTACCGACCTGGATAAGATGGGCAGCCGTTCCTCACCCACCGGGGAGGTTTACCTGGACAACACCCGTGTGCCGAAGGAGAATATCCTGGGCAATCCCGGCGACGGCGCCAAGATCGTTTTTGGTTCCCTGAACGGAACGCGGCTTTCGGCCGCAGCCGGCGGCATCGGCGTGGCGCAGGCCTGTCTGGATGCGACGCTTAAATACGCCAAGGAACGCGAGCAGTTCGGCAAAGCTATCGGCGAGTTCCAGATGAATCAGGATATGATCGCCCAGATGGCATGTGAGATCGAGGCGGCCCGGATCATGGTTTACAAGGCGGCCGTCCAGAAGGATCAGGGCAACCTGAACAACACGATCGAGACGGCGCAGGCCAAGTATCTGGCCGGTGAAGTGGCGGCCAAAGCCGCCAAATTCGCCATGACCATCATGGGCGCCTACGGTTACTCCACGGAGTATCCCGTGGCCCGTTATTACCGCGATGCGCCTACCTATTCCATGGTGGAAGGTTCCGGCAACATCTGCAAGTGGATCATTGCCCGGGATCTCCTGGGGTTGAAATAGTTAATCGGAGTTGGTAATCCGGTGGTAATCCGGGGACATAATACGCATTTCTGCGGAAATTGGTATTGTGTCCCCGGAATAGGAATATACCGCGACCTACCTTAAATTAAAGGAGGTCAGCAAATTTGGAGGATGAAATTTTATGAAGCAGTATTTTGCAAAGATGGATGATCTGGGCAAGCCCTTAAAGCCGGCCCAGATAGAGCGGATGAAGGAGAACGTGGCCCAGATCGAGGCGGTTATGAAGACCATTGACGCCGAAACGGAGCGCGTCAAGAATGCCGGCATACCGGCGGCCAAGGTACGCGAACGTAACCAGATGACCATCTGGGACCGGATTGAATATCTGATTGATCCGGGGACTTTTTGTCCGCTCCATACGCTTTACAATCCTATGGATAACGAAGAGGGGATGACGGGCGTCATTGACGGGCTGGCCCGTATCAGCGGCAAGTGGTGCGTGCTGATCGGTTTTGACAACAAGGTGATGGCCGGCGCCTGGATTGGCGGGCAGGCCGACAACAACCTGCGCGTCACGGACATGGCCAAGATCATGAACCTGCCGCTCGTATGGTTAGTCAACTGTTCAGGCGTGAAATTGCCGGAGCAGGAGAAGGTATATGCCAACCGCCGCGGTAACGGCACCTGCTTTTTCCGGCATGCCGAACTGGAGCAGATGGGCGTTCCGATCCTGGCCGGTATTTACGGCACCAATCCGGCGGGCGGCGGTTATCAGGGCATCAGTCCCACCATTCTGCTGGCCCACAAGGATTGCAACATCGCCGTGGGCGGCGGCGGCATCGTGAGTGGTATGAGCCCCAAAGGCAATTTTGACGAGGCTGGGGCCGAGCAGATCATCGAGGCCACCCGCCACTACAAGGAAGTGCCGCCGGGCAGTGTGGGCGTGCATTACGACTATACAGGGTTCTTCCGCGCCGTTTATGAAAAAGAAGCCGAGGTGTTAGACGGCCTCAAGCAATATATGGCCGAGATGCCGGCCTACGCCCCCCGGTTCTTCCGGGTCGCTGAACCGGCGGCGCCCAAATATCCGCCGGCGGAAATTCCCTCGATCATCGCCTTCAACCAGAAGGCCGGGTACGATTTCGACAATATTCTGGCCAGGCTCGTGGACAGCTCGGAACACCTCGAATTCCGGCCCGGTTTCGGACCAGAGGTCTATACGGGCCTCGTCAAGGTGGACGGCTATCTGATGGGCGCGATCGGCAATCGCATGGGTATGTTCGCCAACTATCCGGAATATACTAACGAATATTCAGCTATCGGCGGGAAACTGTATCGTCAGGGACTCATCAAGATGAATGAATTCGTGACCCAGTGCGGCCGGGATCGCGTGCCCATCATCTGGTTCCAGGATACCTCGGGCATTGATGTAGGCGACACGGCGGAAAAGGCCGAGCTACTGGGCTTGGGCCAGTCGCTCATCTATTCTATCGAGCAGACGAAGGTTCCCATGATGCTCGTCGTACTGCGCAAGGGGACGGCGGCGGCCCATTACGTAATGGGCGGGCCGACGGCCAACAATCACAACGCCTTCACCCTCGGCACCGCGACGACGGAGATCTACGTCATGCACGGGGAAACAGCCGCTACGGCCAGCTTCTCTCGCCGTCTGGTAAAGGAGAAGGATAGCGGCCGGCCGCTCGGTCCCATCATTGACAAGATGAATGAGTTGGCCCAGGAGTACCAGGACAAGTCGCGTCCGTTCTATTGCGCCAAAACAGGTTTCGTGGACGAGGTGGTGCGTTATGAGACGATCCGCAATTACTTGGTCGCCTTTGCCAATGGCGTTTATCAGAATCCGCGTTCTATTTGTCCCCAGCACCACATGATGCTGCCGCGCCTGATTCGGGCGGAAATCGTCAAGGGGCTGGATAGACCGGCGAAATAGTCAAACTATAAATTAAAAGGAGGTAAGCTAAATGAGTGTTGAAATTTTGGCCCCGATGCCGGGGAAAATTCTACAGGTGATGGTCAAGGTGGGCGACAAGGTGGCTGAGGACGACGAACTTCTCATCCTGGAAGCCATGAAGATGGAAAATCCGATTTATTCCACGGCGGACGGAGTCGTGAAGGAAATTAAGGTTGCGAAAGACGATACCGTTGATTCTGATCAGGTATTGGTAGTTCTGGAGTAAAAAATGTTGGGGCACGGCGCTGCCGTGCCCCAAGTTCTTCCGACCTCGTCAAACATCGAAAATACCCAAGAATCGTCACTCCGGTGCTCTGTTTAGTCCTCGCTTGACGGGGGCAAACCGGAATCCAGAGATTTAAACGTGTGTTACAAATTATGAAACTGGCAGTGGCTGGCAAGGGCGGCGTGGGCAAGACATCGCTTACGGTTTGGCTCGGGGATTATCTGGCGCGCCGCGGCGAGGAAGTGTGGCTCGTGGATGCCGATACCGCGCTTTCGCTGGGGCAGGCGCTGGGCTTGCCCGAGAGCGAAGTGCCGCCCCCTCTGATTCTCGAAAAGGACCTCATCCGGGAGCGGGTGGGGGAAGGATTCATCCACCTGAATCCCGATGTCGCTGACCTGCCCGAGCGGCTCTCCAAAAAGGTTGGCAATCTGAACCTGCTCGTCATGGGCACCATCGCCACGGCGGGCGGCGGTTGCGCCTGTTCTCCCAACGCCCTGCTCAAGGCGCTTCTGGCCCACCTGATCATCGAGCGCCGGCAATGGGTAATCGTGGATCTGGAAGCGGGCGTCGAACACCTGGGACGCGGCACCATCCAGTCTGTTGACGGGCTCGTCGTCGTAAGTGAACCCAGCGCCCGGAGCCTGCAAACGGCCATCCGGATCAGTTTTCTTGCGCAAGAGTTGGGACTTACCCGCCAGGCGCTCATCATCAATCGCGCCCCAGCGGATTTCAAGTTGCCAGACATGGCCGGCCTGCCGCCCCTGACCGGTGTCATCCCTCCTCTACCATCGCTTACCGCCCGGCAACTGCTCTCCTCTTCCGTCCTGGACTTGGAGGAACGGGACCAGCTCGATGCGATGGCAGAAAAGATAATCGCCGCCCTAAGTGTTTAAATCCCCCCTGCCCTCCTTTACGAAGGGGGGTAATCATTTCAGCCCATTGATGAGCGCCAGTCATTCGTCATCCCCTTTTGTAAAAGGGGGAGTGAGGGGGATTTTACTTGGCTGTCCTCCAGCCCTTTCGTACAAGAGATAATCCAGCCGTTCCACTAACGGTGGCAACGTGGCCGGAGCGAGGGCGGAAACGGCCAGGGCGCCGAAGCGTCGGCAGAGGTCCGCGAGCTGCGATTTGTCGGGGAGGCGGTCCGCCTTGTTGAACACCAGCAGGGCCGGCTTGTGGGCAATTTCCAGTTCCTCGAGGATTTTATCCACGGCCTGAATGTGGTTTTCAAAATGGGGATTGCTGATATCAACCACGTGCAGCAGGAGATCAGCCTCTTGCAGCTCGTCTAAAGTAGCCCGGAAGGCGGCGAAGAGATCGGGCGGCAGATCGCGGATAAAGCCGACCGTATCGGTAATGATGGCTTCCGCGTCACGCGGGAAGCGCAGCCGCGCACTCTTCGGATCCAGGGTGGCGAAGAGGCGGTCTTCCGTAAAGACGGAACTGTTTGTCAGGGCGTTCAGAAGCGTGGATTTGCCGGCATTGGTGTAGCCGACGATGGAAATAACGGGGATGGCTGTCTTTTCGCGTTTCACGCGCCGCTGACCGCGGGATTTTTCAATGCCCCGGATGTCCTTCTCCAGCAGGTGAATCCGATCCCGCACGCGGCGCCGGTTTATTTCCAGCTTCGTTTCTCCCGGACCCCGGGCGCCGATGCCTCCCGTGAGCCGTGACAAGGCCCGGTCCATTGTTGTGAGGCGGGGCAGCAGATACTTCAACTGGGCCAGTTCCACCTGGATCTTGCCCTCCCGGCTGTGGGCGCGTTGGGCAAAGATATCCAGGATCAACTGGGTCCGGTCAATCACTTTGAGCTCGGTAAAATCGGTAATGGAACGCACCTGGGCGGGGGTCAGCTCATGGTCGAAGATAAGCAGATTCGCGCCGATCTGCATGGCCCTGATGACTAAGGAAGACAGCCGGCCCTTGCCCAGCAGGTATTTGGGATCACGTTCCGGGCGGCGCTGGATGACGCGGTCGAAAACCTCCACCCCCGAGGAGCGCGCCAGTTCCTGTAATTCATCGAGGCCATCATTAGGGGGACATGACCCGCGGGGGACATGACCGGATTTCTGCAAGAAATCCGGATCGTGTCCCCCGAAGGATGATCGTGTACCCCTAATGATGGCTCCTGTTTCCACGCGCGCCAGGATCGCCCGGTCGGCGGTTTCGATCTTCCGGCTTTTCTGCCGGCGTGTGAATTCCCCTTCCAGGGCCAGAATAAAGGAAATAAAATCGCGACGGAGCTCTGCCGGGTGCGTCGGCGGCAGGATTTGCCAGTAGCGGCCGTCGGGGTTCTCCGGGATCAGGTGGGCCAGGTGGGCGAGACCCGGCAGGCCGTCCGGCTTGGCCTCCACGGCGCCGACGATATCGAGCCGCAGCAGGGCCAGATCGGTCAAATCTTCATCGCTCAGCCCGCCATCATTTAAATGGCTGTGGATCAGACGCAGCCCCCGGAAGCGGGTAGAGGAGGCAGGATATTCCGCGAGGTCGGGGATCATGATGCCCCGCTGATCACCCACGATCACGTAAGCGACTTCGCCCTTGCGATTGATCAGGATGCCGATCTGCCGGTTTAACTCCCGCGACAATTCCGTCAGTTGCCGGGCGAGTTCCTGGGTAATAATAGCATCCGGAGCAACGCGCCGCCGGTAGAATTGTCTGATTCTCTTTTGCTCCTCCGGCCCGAGACCGGTCAGATGGCCATGGATTTTATCTATGATATTTTCCCTAATTTAATTTCGATAATGGTGACGTGCCTGCAGGAAGTCAATACGTTCATTGCTCATCATATTATTGTTATTGATGGCGCTGTCAAGTGAATTCATTCGCCAGATGGTGTGTCAAAAACGACACAGTTGGCAGGGCGGACGTGTATTTTTGCCACGCCTGTAAAAAATATTATTGTTCCCAAAGCCCCGATAAACGGGATAAGTAAGAGCCTCTTGCAAAAAGAGGGATGATTTATTTTTACCAAAAAATGCAAAATAACATATTGTAATTATTGACCTTCAAGGTATTTCCTGGTATAGTTTTGTAACCAGCAAAACGGAACCGAGGAGGATGCCATGAAGGTCGT
>JAPLJV010000057.1 GCA_026388415.1 Deltaproteobacteria bacterium
TGTCTTTGACAATAGATGCTCTAATCGCTCCTTCTGGTCATCGCTTAATAATGTCGGTGGTCGCATATCTCCCTCCATAGTTTTTTATGGAGGATATTATATATTAGTTTATGTATGAATGCAACTTAGTATAACATAGCGAAGCCGACCGTCAAATAAGGCCGCAGCCATTGTTTTCGTCAATTCTTCCCCGCCTCCTGTCCGTTTGAAAATAGATCGTCATACCGGCGCAATGGCTACCCTGGCATGCATCTTACTTCTGATGAAAACCTTGGTGATTTCAGCAGCTATCGAGGCCATGAACATGAAGGGGGTCATAAAGATCCAGTCGCCCAGGCTCAGTGGAACCGTGTCAAAGAAGGGATTGAGGAATGGCACGTAAACAGCAGTCAGAACGATCATAAAAGAGCCGCCATCCGCCCATAGCATCCACTTGTTTGAGAATACGCCAATAGTAAAGAGGCTGTGGTATTCTGACCTGGTCGTGAAGGCTCGCAGTAGCTCGGACATGCAGAGGCTCACAAAGGCGATGGTTTGGGCGCGCGGTAAGTCTTGCGGATACATCTTAAAGGCAAAGTAGTACGCCAAGAGCACAGCGGCCGTCATCACAAAGGCCTGTACTGCTACACCAATACGCATCTCCAAGTTAATAACCGGTTCTTTGGTGGGGCGGGGAGGCCGTTGCATAATATCCGGATCGCCCTTTTCCATACCCAAAGCCAGTGCCGGAGCACCATCGGTTACCAGGTTAAGCATTAAAAGTTGAACGGGCCGCAAAGGCACGGGCCAACCAAAGAGCATTGCCAGAAAGATAATCAAAATCTCGCCGACGTTACAGGAAATAAGGTAAAAAACAAACTTGCGGATATTTGCATAGATGACCCTTCCCTCCTCGATGGCGGAGACTATGCTGGCGAAATTATCATCTGTAAGCACCATATCTGCCGTTTCTTTAGTGACGTCCGTTCCAGTAATTCCCATGGCCACACCAATATTAGCGCGTTTCAAGGCTGGAGCGTCGTTAACTCCATCTCCCGTCATGGCAACGACATGACCTCTAGCTTTGAAAGCATCAACGATCTTTGTTTTATGAGCTGGGGAAACGCGACAACAGACATTCACCTGATCAATGATATTTGCGAGTTCTTCTTCATTCATCTTCTCTATTTCTGCTCCGCTTAGTACTTTTCCACCCGGAACCATGATACCTATCTCTTTGGCAATGGCTTCGGCGGTGTCCTTGTAATCACCGGTAACCATGACACTCTTTAGACCTGCTTTCTGAGCAATCTTTACGGCCTCTTTTACCTCGGGCCTGGCCGGATCTATCATTCCCAAAAGCCCCACGAAGGTAAGATTTTTTTCCACAACATCAGAATTGCACTGGTCCAGCAATCCATCCATTGATCGGTAAGCGACCCCCAAGACGCGTAATGCTTGACGGGCCATATCCTGGTTGTTAGCTAAGACCGCTTTCCGCTTTTCAGATGTAAGGGGAATAGTTTTCCCGTTCTCGACGATGTTGTCGCAGAGATCCAGGATAATATCTGGCGCCCCCTTTACAAATGCTACGGTGGGGGGGCAGTCGAAACTAAAAGTGGGAGTACGCTGCAACTCATGAATAGTCGTCATTCGCTTCCGCTCAGAATCAAACGGTATCTCCTGGATGCGGGGAATAATTTTTTCCAATTCATTGCGCCAGAGCCCGCTTTTGGCAGCTATGACCACGATAGCCCCCTCAGTCGGGTCTCCAATCATACGCCAGGTTTCTTCTCCTTTTTCCTCACCGCTTTCCTCAATTTTGGCATCATTGCAAAGCATGCCTCCATGCATGAGGAAAGAGATACTGGGGTCCTCATTTGGATTAATAAGTTGTCCCTCAACGAAGAATTGCCCCTTGGGACTATAGCCCTCGCCGGTCACCTTGAACCTTTTACCACTTACCCATCCCTGCACAACCGTCATCTCGTTCTGGGTTAAAGTGCCGGTTTTATCAGAACAGATGACTGTAGTGCAGCCGAGGGTTTCGACAGCGGGAAGCTTGCGGATTAAAGCATGGCGCCGGATCATCCGCTGCATGCCCAAAGCTAAACAAATCGTTACGACGGCAGGTAATCCTTCGGGAACCGCCGCGATCGCCAGACTTACGGCAGTCATGAAAAGTTCAACAATGTCTTTCTTTTCAGCTATGAAGTAGGCCAGCAAACCTTCATTGAGGATGATGCTGAAGTTTGTGCCCCGGATGAGGCCATAGATGAAAATAATGCCGCAAGTTGCCAGGCAAAGTATGCCGAGCGTTTTTGCTAACTGGTCGAGCTTTATCTGGAGCGGTGTTGCTTCTTCCTCGTAAGATTGGAGCATCTCCGCAATGAAGCCTATCTGCGTATGCATACCTGTGGAAGTGACCAGACCTTTGCCTCGTCCGTAAGTCACCAGCGTGGACATGAAAGCGGAGTTTCGTCGGTCCCCAATCGGAATGTCTTTGTCCAGGACCACGTTTGCGACCTTGTCCACCGGTACCGATTCCCCCGTGAGTGAAGCCTCCTCGACTTTTAGATTGATGCTCTCTACCAAGCGCAAATCTGCTGGAACATAGTTTCCGGCTTCAACAAGAACGATGTCTCCTGGTACCAACTCCCGCGATGCAATGGTGATCTGGTGTCCATCGCGAATTACTTGCGCGTTCGGCGCTGCCATCTTTTTCAGGGCCGCTAAAGCTGCTTCCGCCTTCGACTCTTGGACGACTCCAACAACAGCATTAAGGACAACAATGACCATGATGGCGATAGCATCAACATACTCCCCCAAAAGGAGTGAAACAACAGCAGCTACAATTAAGATAATGACCAGAAAATTATTGAACTGAGCCAAGAGCATTGAGAGAAATCCAGGGCGAGGTTTCTCCTTCAGCTCATTGTGCCCATACTTTTGCAGCCGCTCCTTGGCCTGTTCGTGTGTCAGCCCATTTTCGATATGAGTCTCAAGTTCATTACTAATACTTTCAACGCTTCTACAGTGACATTCTTGAGCCGACATATGTGGACTCCTTGCTAATTAGATATGAAAATAGCGCTGGAAAGTTGAAATGTACACATATTCTACTATAACTTTAAACTGTTGGCTGCGTCACAACTGGTCTGCAACGGCTTCATTTAAGGCTTTTTGCGCCTCAATAAGCTTTTTGTACTTGGATGTTATTTTAATCACATTACTGGACAGAACCGCTTTCAGCAGATCGCCTTCCAGTTCGGCCACATCGATTCTCCTGTAGTAGTCCATGGTTTCCTTGAGATGGGCCAGAACGATCTTTCCGGTCAGGATGGGATGGTTGTTTGTGATATTGGCATCTTTAAATCTCGTCCCGTGCTCCAGTTCTACCTCCAACCCCATGCGGAAACCTTCGAGAGGTATATGCATACCCTCAGTATTGACTATGGCGAGGATTTTAGAAGCCTCTTGTGTCGAAACGACCGCCTCAGTCCGTTTTGACCAGTCGTCCAACCCAATCTCAGCACAAACCCTTGCAACCTCCTTCGCTGTTACGTACTCTGGTAATATCATTCTTTGCTCCTTTCTTAAAAACCCTGCGGTCCTGGAATATCTGTTTACGCTGATTCAAATATTCATTCGTATTTTCGAATGGTCCTCTCATGGCAGGAGGGGGCAAGTGCATCATTATTTGGTTGTTCTTGAGAAACTCAGGTTGTTGGGCAATCCATAGACTTCCGGCCGATCAACAAGCAAGTAGAAGGAATTGAGACCATCCATGATTTTCTCATCCATGCCGTATAAGCAGGCCCGTGCCTCGCCCTTTTCATGCAACTGTTTTAAACGCGCCTCGGCAATGCGGATAAGTTCATTGATCGGTCCGAACCGAATCGCGTCGGTCGGACAGGTCTGGGAGCAGGCCGGTTCCATGCCGTTTGAAATGCGGTCGTAGCACAAGGTACATTTCCGGGCGATATTAACCGAGGGATCAACGGTAATGACCCCGAAAGGGCACGCATCAGTACACAGGCCAATTCCCTGGCATACATCCGGCTGAACCACCACCGTATCGAACTCCGTCCGGATAATGGCCCCTGTCGGGCATGCCTCAATACAGGCTGCGTGCACACAGTGTTTGCAATGATCACTCGCCATGAGCCACCTTGCCTCGGAGCGATCTTGATTGAACTGTTCAATAAATTTGACGTGTCGCCAGTGTATGGCATCAAGATGACCCGTGTTGTCGTAGCTGTCGCCGGTCATCCGGGTGGCGCCCCCTTCGGCAGCCGGCAGCCGGTTCCAGGCCTTGCAAGCGACTTCGCAGGCTTTACAGCCGATGCAGACGGTTGTGTCTGTGAAGAATCCCATACGCTCCGGCATCAGTCCTTCTCCACATTACACACAAAGGCCTTGGCCTCGTGAATACTTACGTTCGGATCGCCAACCATGGAGGTAAGCTCATTCACAGCATCACCTGTAACAATCCCTTGCCAGCCCCAATGCCAGGGCATACCCACATGGTGCACCATTTTCCCGCCTATCTGGAAGGGTCTGATACGCCTCGTTACCAGCGCTCTCGCCCTGATTTGGCCACGGGGGGTGCTTATGCGGACCCACTCTGTGTTGCGTATTCCTTTTTCTTCCGCAAGTTCAGGGCTGAGTTCGATAAAGAGTTCGGGCATGAGCTCAGTAGACCACGAGTTCCAGCGGCTCATGGATCCGGAAAGAAAGTGCTCTGTAAGTCGGTATGTCGTGATCACGTAAGGGTAGCGCCCATCGCCAACCTGAGCAAGCGTATTGTCATCCCTCTGCCAATACTTCATGACGGGGCTGCTCTGCTGCCTATAGAACAGGTTCGCCACTGGTGACTCGGCTGGCTCGTAGTGCGTCGGCATTGGACCGTCCACGAGACCGCTCGGAGTGAAGAGCCATCCTACCCCGTCCGGCTTCATGATGAAGGGATGTCTGCCGGAATGTGCATCGAGGCCGATCCCATCGGGATCTCCTGCTGTGCCGGGATCCTTGCCGACCGGGAAATCAGGGGTGTCGTAACCGGTCCACTTTCTATTATCCCTGTCCCACCAGATCCATTTTTTTCGCTCACTCCATGGCATTCCATCCAGGTCAGCTGAGGCCCGGTTGTATAGGACACGTCTGTTGGCCGGCCATGCCCATCCCCAGTTCTGATGGGAACCTATCATGTCAGGAGGGTCTGGCTCCCGACGTTTCGCAAGATTCCGGTCTGGCACAGGAAAGACGCCGCAGTAGATCCATGAAGCACACGTCGTAGAGCCGTCATCCTTCAGTTTGTCAAATCCATCCAGATGGCGGCGGCTGTCGTTGCTATAAAACCCATTGATCTCTTTGAGGACCTTTTCAGCATCTGGTTCACCTGGAATCAACGGGCTCTCGTCCGGTTCATAGTTCCAGACAAGGTTGTTGATTCCCTGATCACGAGAAAGGTCGCTGTTCGCATACATCTTCTTAAGTCGAAGTCCCAGTTGATAGGTAAACCAGAGATCCGAACGGCAATCGCCCGGGGGCGCCGCAGCTCTGGAGTGCCACTGCAACATACGTTGGGTGTTCGTATAGCTGCCCTCCATTTCCGCTACCCCGGCTGACGGGAAGAAAAAAACTTCCGTGGCGATCTCTTCCGGCTTGATATCTCCTCTGACAATTTCAGGAGCCCTGTACCAGAAGGAAGCCGTTTCTGTAATAAAATTGTCCTTCACGACCAGCCATTGAAGTTTGCGGAGCCCTTTCCTCTCCAGGCTGGCATTGAGTGAGGTTGCTGGATTCTGACCGATGCAGAGCATTCCCTTGACGCGTCCCTCTGCCATGGCAACGAACATCGGCATGTGGGAGTGGTCTCCGATGATCTTTGGGTGCCAGGTGTAGCCAAAATCGTTATCCGACACTGCCTTATCCCCGTACATGGACTTCAGGTAGGAGACCATGAACTTTGGCATGTTAGCCCAATAGCCTGTCGGACTGGCCTCGGTTTCAAGATAAGCGCGCAGAGAGCTGTGGTTTTTGAGTGCGGAGGGCGCCGTCATGTAGCCATGGATGCTGTGATACAGTGTTGGGTTGTCCGTTGATCCCTGAATAGACGCATGGCCGCGGAGCGCCATTATACCACCGCCAGGGCGACCTACGTTTCCCAGGAGAAGCTGCAACAGGGCACAGCAGCCGATGATCTGTACGCCGTACGTGTGCTGAGTCCAGCCGACGGCATATACCCACGCTGTTGTACGGTCGCGCCCCGAATTTTCAAGCACAGTCCGGGCAACTTCAAGGAAGGTATCTTTAGGACAACCGGTGACCTTTTCCACCATCTCCGGTGTGTAGCGGCGGAAGTGACGTTTCAAAATCCGGAAAACAGTTCGCGGATCTTCCAGGGTCTCGTCGCGGGGCGATGGAGGCAATTTTAGCGAGCGGATCAGTTCGGTGAAGGGTGCATCATTTCTCTGTGGCTCTTTCTTCTGTGCTCCGTCGCCACTTTTTGCATAGCGCCAACTTGAAGTATTGTACTGGTAGCGAATACCGTTGAAAGGCCATTCTTCTTTCCCCCCTGAATATTGCATGAGACCGGAGAAGACGCCATCGTCTGAGTCTTCTGTATCTCTAAAGTCCTCCTGCACGATTGTCGCGGCGTTGGTGTAGTTGACAAGATACTGCCGAAAGAACGGGTCCGTGTTCCACTTCTCATCGTTGATCACATAATTAATGAGGCCGCCGAGAAACGCAATGTCTGAACCTGCACGAATGGGCGCATGAATATGGACCATTGCACTCGTTCTGGTGTAGCGGGGATCAACATGGATGAGCTTTGCCCCTTGCAGTTTTGCTTTCATGGCCCAGCGAAATGCAACAGGGTGACACTCGGCCATGTTGGAGCCCTGTATGACAATGCAGTCTGAATACTCAAGGTTGCGCGGATAGAGGGTTGCCGCACCTCTGCCGAGCCTTGCCCCCAGACCGGGGACGCTTGCGCTGTGTCAGATACGGGCCTGATTCTCAATTGCTACAACTCCCAAGCCTCTCATCAGCTTCTGCTGCAAGTGATTCCACTCGTTGTCCAGAGTAGCTCCACCCAAAGCAAATATGGCGGTTGTGTGATTGACAATGGTGCCATCAGAGAGGCGTTCGATGAATGTCTCATCACGCGTCTTTTTTGTCAGTTCAGCCAGGCGATCCATCGCCCAATCGAGGCTCACTTCCTCCCACTCCGCAGCTCCCGGTTTCCGATGGAGCACTTTCGTTGCGCGGTTCGGATTCTTATGGAGCTGATAGATCCCTGCACCTTTGGGACACAGAGCGCCTTCGGTATGGGGACTTTGACGATCTCCTTCGACGTGTACGATGTCTCCGTCAATCGTATAGATGATCGTGGCACAGCCGACAGAGCAGAACGGACAGACGCTGGCTGTGGCTTTGGCATCCTTGATTCGGGAATCCTTAATACTGGCTGGCATTGGATAATGAACCCACTTTCTGTTCTCTTCTATAGTTTATTATGTGTCCCATCACAGAACGGCTGCTTTCCTGTGCGTTTACAGCCGCACCAGGCGACCTTTTTTGGTTCCTTAATTTCAATTTCCATGGGTGTCATGCCGGTATTGAGGCGCTGGTGGGAGCCGTCGCAAAACGGCTGAGCTGCGGACTCACCACAGCTGCACCAATGATATGTACCCGGATTCATATCCATAACGAAAGGTCCCTTTTTTGCGATTTTTGGTTCCATGATCATTGCTCCTTCTTTGTTATTATTTATGACTAAAACGGACTATTCATTGATTCACAAAAAGGCATTCCCTGACACAATCTTTTTTATTAGGATCCTCCTTTCAGTGTTGTTTCGGCTCCTTGTAATTAAATTGCGCTCCGTTAAGAAAACCTGTTTTGCCCTATTCAACTTTTAAAAAACACAAAACCCCGCCGTTTTTTCAGAAGCAGGGTTTCAATAATCTCTTCATGGCATCCCCCTTCTAAAGAGGGTTCAAATTAGCTGTTAACCAATTGACAATGCCTTATTCAATTATGCTTTAATGTGGCCCTAATGATGTGAGAAGTCAAGAGAATATTGTATTTATAACCACTTGAAAGCTTTAATATCTTCCCAAATCTCATTTCTATTGATAGCAGGAAGAAGCCCTCACTTCAGCGCACCTGCCTGCTCCATACAAAAAATTTGTCTCCGGTAAAAAGAAAAAACCCGCCGTGATTATCCTTTATCATGATAGCCGAGAAAACAGCATCATTTATTTTCTTTCAATATGCTCCCTGGTTTTCTATCTCAACAAATCACCAACATCGAATATGGACAAAGCCATGGGGGATTCATAAGCTTCTTTTATTTTCTGCCGGAGCTCCGGCAGAGGTTAACTGCATGATGTGCTTAATGAACTGACGACAGTGTTCCCTGTTTTCATCCGCCGCTGATCCTCACCCGCCGTGTTTCAGGAGGTACTTGTTGGATATTGCCTTGAACGATATCTTGCCCTGATTGGATTGCGTCTCGTCAACAGAGCGGAAGACTACCCCCTCGCGTTCCGTCTGCGGATTGAGAAGGGATTTGCCCTCAGCATAGGCGAGGAGTTTTGCGTGATCGAAGCTGTCTATGGAAAAGCGCTCCGCAACAACGGGCACGCCTTTGAGGCCGAACCCGGCGAGCAGGGCGCGGTAGGCCGGGGCCGCAAGATAACGTTGCCGCGTGAGGTCGAAGATGTTGAAGATGAAGATGTCCTGCCCTTTCAGCGCGTAGACATTCGACTGGATGCCGTAGCCGAGAACCTCACCCTGCAGGGCGAGATAACTGCCCGTCCGGGCATGGTAAGCGCGCAGTTTAGCCTCAATGTCATATTGTCGGGCAAGTTTCCAGAAGGTCTGCTCGGGGGTATCTTGAAACTCCCAGTTCCTGCCGCAGACATGGAAGCCTGCCTCATCGAGGATAAACGAGCTCGATGTGCCGTCAACCTTCTCCGTGACGAAGAAATAGATGCCGGCAAAATCGGCCAGATCCAGGTTTTGCACCCGCTCCTCATCGGTTTTCGGCACCGTGCCCGGGTAGGCGCCGGCTATCTCACCGGCGATGGATGCCTGGATCGGCGGTTCGTAAAGGGTGATGCCGAGAATCTCGGTCACCTCGTCGCCAGCGGCATATTCTCCAGACGGCAGCACTTCATCAATCTTGAAGACAATCCCCTGTGACACCGCGCCGCGAAACTTTTTGGTCCGCAGGCGAAACTTATCCTGCCGCAAAAATTCGTACTGGGGCTGTTCGGGAAAGACCGAATCTATCTCGCAATAAACAACAGGCATCCCCGGCCTGATCTCCTGTGCCTTGCTCACCACGACCTGCCAGCCGCCGAAGACCGCCAGCTCAATCGCATCGGCTCCCTCGATCGGCCGTATCTCGTCAGCCTTACGAATTGTCGCCAGTTTTCTCATAGATTTACCCGACATTAATCCGGCCGGGGCGCATCATTTTCCTCTCTGTCCAACCCCAGTTTTTGCCTTTGCTCAATTTCCCTGAGTTTCATCCGGAGAATGACAATGAGACCGATAATGGCAATCCAGAAGATCGCGAGGTTCTCAAAAATGATGAACTGATAGTAGGGGGTGGAGGGAAAGACCTCGATGGCCTTCTTGGTCTCCTCGGCCCAGAGCGGGGAGATAAAAAACAAAATAAGAAAAGTAAGATAAACAACCAGCGCCATATCAGCTCCTCACTTCTGACTTACGATGTAGATGCAAAGCTCTTCCGAATAAGTTCCTCCTCCCTTGCCTAAAGCACCTACTGTTGGTGACGGGAGGGAGGGGGGGGTGGGTGAAGCTGCAACATGCTGATTTCATGACAACCTCCCCCCACCCTAACCCTCCCCCGCAAGGGGGGAGGGGACTTATTGCCACTTATGCAATTATCTCTTTCTAACTAAAATAACCGATCGCCGTCATGATCAGAAAATAGGCCAGGTAGCCGTAACCTATCACGGTAAAAAGGGGGCTTTTTTCGCCCCGGCTGGACTTCCTGTCCAAGAGCGGAATAAGGAAGAAAATTAATATTCCCGCAGATATCAACATGATGGCAATTGTTTCACCGTTTAACCCCAGGATCTCGCCCGGGAAAAACTTCAGGGTCTGGAAAAGAAACAGGAAGTACCATTCCGGCTTGACATTTTCGGGCGGGGCGGCCAGCGGGTCCGCCTTCTGACCGATTTCGGGAGGCAGCAGTGTGGCGATGGTCACCGTCAGGCCCAGGACAACGAGCCAAACGATGATGTCCCGATAGAGAATATTGGGGAAAAAGGGTACCTGCGGTACATTTTTATCCTTCAACGAAAGCGGGGTGCTCATTCCGTGAATCTGCACGATAACAACATGCAACCCCATTAAAAAGATGGTGAAAAGGGGCAGGATGGCCACATGAAAGGCATAAAAGCGGGTTAGGGTCTCACCTGTAACATCAAAGCCGCCTCTCAGGAAGGCCTTGATGAAATCACCGACGATGGGAAATGCACCTGCCCCCCCGGTGGCTACCCGGACGGCCGCGAAGGCGCGCTCATCCCAGAGGAGCAGATAACCGCTGAGGCCGAAGAAGATGGCCGTTACCAAAAGGATGAATCCGGAATACCATAATAACTCCCTCGGCTTGCGATATGATTTGAAGAGCAGCGTGGCAAAAAGATGCACAAAAAGGAAGAAGATTGCCAACTGCGACCCCCAGTGGTGCAGGGAACGAAAGAACCACCCCATATTCAATTTGGTGACAATTTCAATGATACTATTGTGGGCATGTTCGGCATGAGGTACATAGTAAAATGACAGGAGCATTCCCGTGATAAACTGGAGGGCAAAGAGAAACAAAACCACTCCGCCCGTGTAATACCAGAGATCATGCCCGTGTACGGGCACCAGCTTTTCCTTGGCCAATTTCTTGAGCGGCGCGATATCGTACCGTTCGGCAAACCAGTCTTTAAGCCTTGGGCAGTTCAACCTTAACTCCCTTTCTGGCCACAATAAGTTTATCCCCTTCCACTGTATAGACAAATATTTCCAGTGGTTTAGGGGGTGGGCCCTGGATGTTCTTCCCGTTTTCGTCAAACCAGCCCTTATGGCAGGAACAGTAAAACTTCCGCTCCTCCGGTTTATAAACAATGTTGCATTCCATGTGGCTGCACACACCCTTTAGGGCCATCAGGTTCCCGTCGGTTTTCCGGAAAAAAAGCCCCAACTTTCCCCCCCAAGCAAAGGCTTTCGTCGAGTTGGCCGGGATATTGAGGTAATCCTCCGGTTTGAGGATGACAAAATCCGGCTCTTTGCCCAGGGTGGGGAAGGCAAAGCGCAACAGGGCAAATATGCCTCCCGAGAGAGCGGTCAGCAGCCATCCTCCCAACAGGGTGTTGACAAAAGTCCGTCTGGTGACGAGGGAGCATTCAAGCTTCATCTTTTATCACCCCCAGGAACTTCTTGAATTTATACTGCAAAAGGGTTTTTCTCAGGCCCACGATGGCGTCCGTCGGCCGGACCTCTTTGGGACAGGCCTCTATGCATTTGAAGAGGGTATCGCAACCCCAGACTCCCCGCTCGGAATTGACGGCTTCCAGGGCGCTCAGGGGCCTTTCATCGCGGGAATCAAGGATAAAACGTTCCAGCTTGGCCAGGGCCGCCGGCCCGAGATAGTCGGGATCGCGGGCCAGAACTGCGCAGGCGCCGTAACAGGAGGCGCACATAATGCAGTTTATGAACTGATCAATGCGGTTTCTGTCCTCTTCCGTCTGGTGGACCTCGGTCTTGGGGGCGGGGCTTTTTCTCATCAGCCAGGGTTGCACCTTTTTATACATCGTCCAGAAGGGGGTCATATCCACGACCAGGTCTTTCAAGACCTCAAAATTCGGCAAGGGTTCCAGAATGATACTGTCTGATCCCAAGGTCGCCACCTGGGTGCGGCAGGCGAGCCCGATCGTGCCGTTCATCACCATGGCGCAGGAACCGCAGACGGCGGAACGGCAGGAGCAACGCAATCCCAGACTTCCATCCAGCTCGTCCCGGATGGTCAAGAGGGCCGAAAGCACCGTCAAACCCGGCAAGGCCTGAACACGATAGGTGGCAAAGCAGGGCTGTGTTTCGGGCGCCATGCTGTCATACCGAAGGATCTGAAAGGTGTAGCCAGCGTCCTTAATCAATATGTCCTCTCCTTGGGCTGATAGTTCGTGATCGCCACCTCCCGGTAGGAGATGAGGGGATTGCCGTCCTTGCCCAGAGTGACCAGGGTATGCTTCAGCCACTCCTGGTCGTTTCTTGTGGGGAAGTCGCGCCGGAAATGAGCGCCCCGGCTTTCCTCGCGGCGTAATGCGCCCAGCACAATGGCGTTGGCCACATCGAGCATATATTCAAGATCAATGGCCTTCATGAGCTCATAATTCAGGTGTCGGTGCGGCGAGGTTACAAAAACCCGGCCGTACTGTTCCTTAAGGGCGGCAAGATCCTCCAGGGCCTGCTGCAATTTTTGCTTTTCCCGGAAAATTCCCACATTCTCACTCATCGTGCGACCTAATCTTGCCAGCAGGTGCGCGGGTCTCTCGTTGCCCCGGTTCATTCCCTGAATCTTCCGTTCCCAATTTTTTCCGGACTCTGCCAGCAGCGCTTGATTACTGGTGCCGTGCTTGCTTCCCAGGTATTCGCCCATGGCCTGGGCCGCCACTTTTCCAAAGACAAGCGTATCGAGCAGGGAATTGCCGCCCAGCCTGTTGGCCCCATGCACGCTCACGCAGCCGCACTCCCCCGCTGCATAAAAGCCGGGCAGCAGTGTTTCACAGCGTTCATTGGTATCTATGCCCCCCATGGAGTAGTGCTGGCAGGGCATGACGGGAATCGGTTCCTGCACGGGATCAATGCCCGCAAAATCCTTGCAGATGCTTCTGATGCCGGGGAGTTTTTTCTGGATTTTTTCCTCGCCGAGGTGCCGCAGGTCGAGGTTGACATACTTGCCCAAAGGGTGGTCCAGGCCCCGGCCCTCTTCTATTTCCGTGCGTATGCACCGGGACACGATATCCCGCGGGGCAAGCTCCATAGCTTTGGGGGCATAGCGCTCCATGAAGCGCTCACCCTTGTTATTAGTGAGCCAGCCTCCTTCTCCGCGCGCGGCTTCGGTAATCAGGATATGATTGCCGATGAGCCCGGTGGGATGGAACTGCACGCATTCCATATCCTTGACCGGTACGCCAGCCTTATAGGCGATGCCGATGCCGCTGCCATAGTTGATCAGGGCATTGGTGGAATGCTGGAAGACCCGGCCATATCCGCCCGTGGCAAACAGGGTGGCCGGGGCGCTCACGGGCACGACAGCGCCTTTTTTGAAATCCAGGGCGATAATGCCGTGACATTGCCCCTCATCTGCTGCCAGCGCCAGCGCATACCATTCTTCGTAAATCGTCACCCCTAAGGATATGGCCCTTTCGTAGAGGGTGTTCAGCAGCACGTGACCTGTCAAATCCGTTGAATAGCAGGTGCGGGGATATCCGGCTCCCCCGAAAGGGCGTTGGGCAATGGAACCGTCGGGAAATCTGCTGAAGGGACAGCCCCAGTGTTCCATCTCATAGACAATTGCCGGCGCTTCCCGGCACATGAGTTCTACTGCCGGCTGGTCGGCTAAGTAATCGCTGCCCTTTATCGTGTCAAAGGTATGCTTTTCCGCGGTGTCGTCCTTGCCTTCGGGATGATTGCCCAAGGAAGCATTGATGCCGCCCTGCGCGGCAATGGAATGTGACCGAAGCGGATGGACTTTGCTGAAGAGGCCCACATTGTAGCGGCCGCAGAGGTCAACGGCGGCCCGTAAACCCGCCAACCCGCCGCCGACAATGATAACATCATGCTGGAGCATAGCTATATCATCCTGAAGTAGAAGAAAATCAGCACTGCTGCAATAATCGTCGCCACAACATTGGAAAGTATGAACAACTGTTTTTCTTTTCTATATCCCAGGTCAATTACGATGGTGCGTAAACCGTAGATGCTGTGGAAGACGAAAAGAACGAGGATTAAGACATCGAGGACCGGATGGCGGTGCAGACTGAGCGCCCAGTCCGGTTTCTTGTCTTTGGTGAACAGGAAGTAGCTGGTAAAGATTTTTATGCCGATGAGGATGATAAGGGAAGCGCCGCTGATCCTGTGAAAAAGCCAGATAAACATTGGGAAGCCTCATATTCTTAAGTTGTTGCCTGAACTTATGATCCGTTACGATGGCGCTATACATATTGCAAGCAGATGGGTATGTCAACAGGAAATTTGGGCCTGTTGCGCCGCGCGCTCCAGTTCCCGTTTTTTCATGGCGATCATAATGGCGGTCAGTGCCGCCTGTGTCATGCCGGTAATGCGCTCCGCCTGGCCGATCGTGACGGGCTGGATCCGGCACAGCTTCCCCTTCAGCTCGTTGGAAAGACCGGCAATCAATGTATAATCAATATCCGCAGGGATCTTCCTGCCTTCCATGTCCTTCATCCGCTGCACGGCTTCGAGCTGCCGCTTGATGTAGCCGTCGTAGCGGGCTTCGATCTCGATCTCTTTCTTCACCACGGGATCGGGGATCGCCTCCCAGCCCGGCAGGGCTTGCAGGTCATCGTAGCCAATCTCGTGGCGCTTCAGGAGCTGATAAAGGCTGACGGGATTCTTGATCGGCAGGGAGCCCATCGCGGTCAGGATATTGTTGATGTCCGCCACGGGGTAAACCTTCGCTTCCTCCAGTTGCCGGGTGCCCGACTCAATCCGGCGCAATTGCTCCCGCATCTTTTCATAGTGTTCGCTGCCGATAAGCCCCAGCTCCCAGCCCTTGCCCATAAGACGCAGGGCGGCGTTATCCTCCCGGAGCAGCAGGCGGTACTCGGCGCGGGAGGTAAACATCCGGTACGGTTCGTCCACCCCTTTGGTGACGAGATCGTCCATCAAAACCCCCAGATAGGCCTCCGAGCGATCCAGGGTGAACGGTGCCCTCCCCTGTACGGCCAGCGCCGCATTGATGCCGGCCCAGAGGCCCTGCGCGGCGGCCTCTTCATAGCCAGAGGTGCCGTTGATTTGGCCGGCAAGATACAGGCCCGCCACCGGCTTCGTCTCCAGGGTGAGCTTCAGTTGCGTCGGCTGGACGAAATCATATTCGATGGCGTAGGCGGGGCGCATGATCTCGGCCTGCTCGAGACCGGCCACGCTATGGACGACCTGCTCCTGAATTGTAAGCGGCAGGCTGTTCCCGAGACCCTTGGCATAAATCTCCTCCGTCTCGAGCCCCTCAAATTCCAGAACCACGGGGTGCCTGCCGCGGTCGGCAAAACGCATAACCTTGTCCTCGAGCGAGGGACAATAGCGGGCGCCGATCCCCTTGATCGCCCCGGAATAGAGCGGGGAGAAGGCGATGTTGGCCGTAATCAGGCGATGCGTCTGGGCCGTCGTCGCCCCGAAATAGGAGGGACGGCGCTCGGCGGGGAGCTGGGTCGTGGTAAAGGAAAAGGGCGTCGGGTTAAGATCGCTGTCCTGGCGTTCCAGACAGGAAAAGTCTATCGTCGAGGCCCGCAGGCGCGGCGGCGTCCCGGTTTTCATGCGCCCCATCTCGAATCCCAATCCACGCAGGGAGTCGGCGAGTGAGATGGAGGCAATCTCTCCGGCCCGGCCTGCCGGATAGCTGACCGGGCCGATATGGATCAGGCCATTCAGGAAGGTGCCCGTCGTAACAATCACCTTCTTCGCGCCGTAGAAAAAGCCCGTCTGGTCGGTGACGCCCGCGACCGCTCCATCCTCGACCACGAGGCGCTCTACGAGAGCCTGTCTGATATGGAGATGGGCTTGCTTTTCCAGCGTCCTCTTCATGGCCAGGCGATAGAGCTGCTTGTCGCATTGGGCTCGGGAAGACTGGACCGCCGGCCCTTTGGAGGCGTTCAGTACCCGGAAGTGCGTGGCCGTCTGGTCGGCCAACTTGCCCATCTCGCCGCCCAAAGCGTCAATCTCCTTGACCAACTGACCCTTGGCCAGGCCGCCGATGGCGGGATTGCAGGGCATCAAGGCGATGGCGTCCAGGTTGATGTTGCACAGCAGCGTCTCGCAGCCCATCCGCGCCGCCGCCAACGCCGCCTCGCACCCTGCATGCCCCCCGCCCACCACAATCACATCATAATTTAGATAATTTAGGGGACACCATACTAAATTATTCACTGTGCTTTTTCCCCTTTGGTCCCCGTTTTTGCATGTGCAATGACCTGCCCAGGAGTTGCTCAATTTTAGAAACGAACGCGTCCTCTCCCAAAGGTCTGCCTGTCTTCTCTTTGCAACGCACTTCCTCTAACTCCTCTTTGCCATATTCAGTCGCAAGAAATTCACGCCAGTCTCCAACCATGTCAAGCAAGGGCGAAACAATAACCAGAGCGTCATCCTCCCCGCTTACGTGGGCTAAAGCACTGCTCCACCGCCAAGATAGGGGATCGGCAGCAAGCCTCGCACGCACAGGATTCATCTCAACATAATGAACGGCGGCCAGCAAATGTCGCTCATCCATAGGGAAAGAGGCAAATCGCCCCTGCCACAAGTGACCTTGCCATCCTTCCCGGACATTAATCATGCAGGTGTAGCGACGATGGGCTTCGCCTATGGCTTGCCGCAGGCCACTGTCATTATCAGGAACAGCTATGATATGGACATGATTAGGCATGAGACAATAGGCCCATACTGCCACATTGCACCTACGGCACCACTGCGCCAGCAAATTTATATACTCCTGATAATCCTGATCACAGAAAAAGGTCTGCATGCGGCGGTTGCCGCGCTGGGTAATATGGTGGGGAACGCCGGCTGCGATAATACGTGCTATTCTTGCCATGGCTGATATTTACCTGATTAATAGCAAAGTGTCAATAATTTAGTATGGTGTCCCCGAAATTGTCATATATTATTGACAACAGTGTGTTGATAATTTAGTATGGTGTCCCCGAAACTAAGGAGATGCTTTTGAGCAAACCGGCATTCTGGAACAACAGCAAACGGTATTACGACCTGAAGAGTTACTGGCGGAACCGCTTCGGCGTCAAGGTTTATAAGTTGCCGATTGACGCCGGTTTTACCTGTCCGAACCGGGACGGGTCCATAGCGACCGGCGGCTGCATCTATTGCGACGACCGGGGTTCCCGGTTGCGCCAGGAGGGTTCCCTCCCTTCTGTCAGTGAACAGATCCGGCGCGGCCAGACCTACTATCGGAAGCATCGTCAGGCCGCAAAATTTATCGCCTATTTCCAGACATTCACCAACACCTATGCTTCCTGCGACCAACTGAAAGCTCTCTACGACGAAGCCCTGGCCCAGGAAGATGTCATCGGTCTTTCCATCGGCACGCGGCCCGATTGCGTCGGCGATGATGTGCTGGAACTCTTGCAGGGATACGCCAGCGACCGTCATGTCTGGTTGGAATTCGGCCTCCAGTCCGTCCATGACCGGACGCTCACCCTCATCAACCGCGGTCACAACTACGCCCAGTTTCTCGACGCCGTCACCAGGACTGCTGGCCGTGGCATCCATATCTGCGCCCACATCATCGTCGGGTTGCCCGGTGAGAGCCGAGAGGAGGCGCTTACGACGGCTAAAGCTCTTGCCGACCTGACGATTGATGGCATCAAGATTCACCTCCTGCTCGCCTTGCAGGGGACGGCTATGGGCAAAATGTATGCGGCGGGAAAGCTTGTCATGCTGGAGAAAGAGGAATATGTTGAGACCGTCTGCGATATTCTGGAAGTCCTTCCCCCCGAGATGGTCATCCAGCGGCTCACCGCCGACGGTTACCGCGATATTTTCCTGGCCCCCGCCTGGGCCGCAAACAAGATGGAGGTTTTGAACGCCATTGACAGGGAGTTGGAAATAAGGGATACTTTTCAGGGGAGTAAATATAAAAAGCTCCCCCTTTAGAAAAGGGGGACTGAGGTATATTTGATGATCGGCATTGTTGATTATCGGGCGGGAAATCTGACCAGCGTGGCGCGGGCCTTGCGTTACCTCGGCGAAGACTGTCAAATCACCGACGATCCGGCAATCCTGGCATCGTGCAGCCACATCATCTTCCCGGGAGTCGGGGCGGCCGGAGAAGCCATGGCCAATCTCCGCGAGCGGAAGCTGGATCACTGGCTCAAAACCTGGGTAGTGGACGGCATCCCCATCCTCGGAATCTGCTTGGGAACCCAAGTTATTTTTTCCGCCAGCGAGGAAAACGATACTACCTGTCTCGGCATCGTGCCCGGCACGGTGAAGCGTTTCCCGGATCTTGCCGACGCCGATGGCCGTCCGTTCAAGATCCCCCATATGGGTTGGAACCAGGTGCATTTCACGCGGCAGCACCCCGTTTTCCGCGATATTCCTCCCGGCGCCGAGTTCTACTTCGTCCATTCCTACTATCCGGACCCGGTGACGACCTCAGGGACGGATGGAGCAGGTGATAATTGGATCATCGGCCAAACGGAATACGGTTTCACATTCTGTTCCGCCGTGGCCCGCAAAAACCTCGTGGCCGTCCAGTTCCACCCCGAAAAAAGCGGTCGGCCGGGGCTGCAAATACTGGCTAATTTCTGCCGCTGGAGAGGCCGCGATGCTGAGTAAACGGATCATCCCGTGCCTCGATGTACGGAACGGCAAGCTGACCAAGGGCATAAAATTCCAGGGCAATGTGGACATCGGCAATCCCGTAGCGGTGGCCGAGCAGTATTACGAACAGGGCGCCGATGAGATCGTTTTTTACGACATCACAGCCTCTGCCGAGGGTCGGGACATCATGATTGACGTGGTCCGGCGTGTGGCGGAAAGGATTTTCATCCCCTTCTCCGTAGGCGGCGGCATCCGGACGGTTGACGATATGCGCCGGGTCATCCTGGCCGGCGCCGAAAAAGTGAGCGTCAATTCGGCAGCCGTGGAAAATCCGTCTATAATCAGCGAGGGCGCCAGGGCCTTTGGCAATCAGTGCATCGTGTTGGGTATGGATGTCAAGCAGGTGCAGCCTTCCACCCGGACGCCGTCAGGCTACGAGATCGTCATCCACGGCGGCCGGAAATACACGGGGATTGACGCCCTGTGGTGGGCGCAGGAAGCGGAAAGGCTTGGGGCGGGCGAGATCTGCCTCAATTCCATTGACGCTGACGGCACCCAGGACGGCTACGAAATAACCCTTACCTCCCTGATCTCCGGAAGCGTAGGCATCCCCGTGATCGCCTCCGGTGGCGCGGGCAAGCCGGAACACCTGGTGGACGTCCTGACTAGGGGCCGGGCCGATGCTGCCCTGATCGCCTCCATGGTCCATTACCGGACCTATACAATTACCGAGATAAAAAATTATCTGGCCGAGAGCGGAGTAAAAATCAGACATCTCTGGTAGCAGGATGAATTTACCCTGCTTGATTATTAAGGTTGAAGCATATATACTGTCCGCCGAACAAGTGTAACACGCACTAACTTTGATGGAAGCAGAGGGGGAAATACAGTGGACAAGAAGCGATATGAGTTGAATGTTCAGTTGGCGCAGATGCTGAAAGGCGGCGTCATTATGGATGTGACCAATGTGGAGCAGGCAAAGATTGCCGAAGAGGCGGGGGCGGTAGCCGTCATGGCCCTGGAGCGTGTGCCTTCCGATATCCGGCGGGACGGCGGCGTGGCCCGGATGTCCGACCCGGGCATGATTGCAGATATAAAAAAGGCCGTCACGGTGCCCGTCATGGCCAAGGCCCGGATCGGCCACTTTGTGGAGGCCCAGCTCCTGGAGGCCTTGAAAATTGATTACATTGACGAAAGCGAAGTTTTGACCCCGGCCGATGAAGAATGCCATATAGACAAGACCAGGTTTGCCATCCCCTTCGTCTGCGGCGCCCGTAATCTGGGTGAGGCCCTGCGCCGCATCGCCGAAGGCGCCGCCATGATCCGCACTAAAGGCGAGGCCGGCACGGGTAACGTGGTTGAGGCCGTCCGCCACATGCGCGCCATAAACCGCGAAATCCGCCAGCTTGCCCAGATGCCCGTCGAGGAAGTCACGGGTTTTGCCAAGGCCAACGGCATTCCTTACGAACTTGCCCTGCAAGTGCGCGAGCTCGGCCGCCTGCCCGTCGTCAATTTCGCCGCCGGCGGTATTGCCACACCCGCCGATGCCGCGCTGATGATGCAATTGGGCTGCGATGGCGTCTTTGTCGGCTCGGGCATCTTCAAATCCGACAGCCCTGCCCTGCGCGCCCGGGCCATCGTCAAGGCCACTGCCTATTTCAACGATCCGGCGAAGGTGCTGGAAGCTTCGATGGGTCTGGGCACCGCCATGCCGGGGCTCGAAATATCCGCCATCCCGGAACAACAGTTGCTGGCCGGGAGGGGCTGGTAAGGTTTTGTGAAATCCTTAGGCGTGCTCAATCTGCAGGGCGGGGTGGTCGAACACCTGGATCATCTGGAACGGCTGGGCATCAATGCCCGGCCTGTTAAAGAGGAGGCCGATTTCGAGGATCTGGCCGGGCTCATCATTCCGGGCGGCGAAAGTACGTGTCTTTCCCGCCTGCTGCGCATCTTTTCTTTAGACGAAATCATCACGCGGGAGTTCCGCCGGGGCATGAAGATCTGGGGGACCTGCGCCGGGGCGATCCTGCTGGCCCGCACGGTTGTCGGAGCGGCAGCGCATCTGGCACTTATAGACATCGAACTGGAGCGGAACGGCTTCGGCAGCCAGCTTGAAAGTTTTGCCTGCGAAGCCCTGGTCCCGGCGGTCGCTCCGGGGCTTTTGCCCCTCACTTTTATCCGCGCCCCCAAGATCACCCAAATCGGCCCCGGTGTGCAGGTTTTGCTTACTATGGGAGAGTTTACCGCCGCCGCGGAAAGCGCTGGCGTATTAGTCACGGTTTTCCACCCGGAACTGACGGGATGCTTGGCCTGGCACCGGTATTTCGCCCGTAAATGCGGACTGGAACCCTATGATGAAAGCCGGGCGCCTGACCAGGATCGAAACTGGGACAACAGGAGTTGGACACGCCTGGCTCGCATTGCCGGATAGCCATTTTTTAAATCCCCCTTAATCCCCCTTTTACAAAGGGGGAAAAGTAAGAAATCAGCATCCCTCCTTTAGTAAAGGGGGGCAGGGGGGATTTGTCTCACACAGTTCAGGCGTAATCTCCGTGCTCCATGGTCTTGCTGAAGGTGAGCTTCGGCCATTGCTTCATGGTATCCGCCAGGCGCCATTCGTTGGCCGCCAGATAGGCCAGGTTCCCCTCGGCATCGCCGGCCAGGTGATCCTTCATGGCCTTCTCGAACTCCTTGAGCTGCATCCGGTCGGGGCCAGTAATCCAGCGCACCGTGGACAGATTGACCACTTCATAGGAAGCCTCCACGTTATACTCGGCAAGAAGTCTCGCCATGATCACTTCGAACTGCAACTCGCCCACAGCGCCCAGGATGAAATAACTGCTGGCGAGCGGGCGGAAGAGCTGCACCGCCCCTTCCTCGGCCAACTGCATCAGTCCTTTTTCCAACTGTTTGGCCTTCAGGGGATTGTTCAGACGGACCCGGCGGAAATATTCCGGGGCGAAGTTCGGGATGCCCGTAAACTTGAGCGGCTCCTTTTCCGTAAAGGTGTCGGCGATCTTGATGGTGCCGTGGTTGTGGAGGCCGATAATGTCGCCCGGATAGGCCTCCTCGGCATGGGCGCGTTCCTGGGCCATGAAGATAATGGCGTTATTGAGCTGGATGTCTTTGCCGATCCGGTGATGCCGGACCTTTATCCCCGGTGAAAACCGGCCCGAACAGACCCGCAGGAAGGCAATACGGTCCCGGTGGGCCGGGTCCATATTCGCCTGGATCTTGAAGACGAAGCCGGAAAATTCCTCTTCATAGGGAGAAACGTCCCGCGTGGTCGTGGGCCGGACGATCGGCGAAGGCGCCAGTTCCACAAAGGCATCCAGCATCTCCCGGACACCGAAATTATTGACGGCGCTGCCGAAGAACACGGGAGTCTGGTTACCCTTCAGATATTCCTCGCTGCTGAACGGACTGGCCGCGCCGTCGAGCAGGGCAACATCGCTCCGGAGCTCGTCGGCCTGGCTCTCCAGCAGTTCGTCGAGACGCGGGTCATGGAGGTCCGTGATCAGGATGCCCTCCTTGATCCGGCCGCTGTGAGTGGGAGAAAAGAGGTGCAACTGCTGCCGGTAGAGATCGTAGATGCCCTTGAAATACTTGCCCATCCCGATCGGCCAGGTCATGGGGACGCACTCGATCTGGAGCGTATCCTCGATGTCGGAAAGCAGGTCCAGTGGCGGCAGGCCGTCACGGTCCAGCTTGTTGATAAAAGTCATGATGGGGGTATTGCGCAGGCGGCAGACCTCCATGAGTTTTCTCGTTTGGGTTTCCACGCCCTTGCCGCTGTCAATGACCATCAGGGCGCTGTCCACCGCTGTCAACACGCGATAGGTGTCTTCAGAGAAATCCTCGTGTCCGGGCGTATCGAGCAGATTTATTTCATAACCGCGATACCCGAAAGTCATGACGGAAGAAGATACGGAAATGCCCCGCTCCCGTTCCATGGCCATCCAGTCGCTCGTGGTATGCCGCGCCGCCCGGCGCGCCTTGACGGCTCCGGCCATCTGAATCGCCCCGCCAAACAAAAGCAGCTTTTCCGTCAACGTCGTCTTGCCGGCATCGGGATGGCTGATGATGCCGAACGTGCGCCGGCGGTCTATTTCCTTCTTAATATTGGCGTCCAAATCAATTCCTCTCTGGTAATTTGTGGTAATTTGGGGACACCATACTAAATTCTATGAATTTAGTATGGTGTCCCCAAATTACCCAACCATTAAATTCGCGTCAGATGCCGGTACTTGATGCGGTGCGGCTGGTCCGACGCCGCGCCGAGTCTGGCCCGGCGGTCGGCCTCGTATTCACTGTAGTTGCCGTCAAACCAGCAGACCTTGCTGTCCCCTTCAAAGGCCAGGATATGGGTGACAATTCTGTCGAGGAACCAGCGGTCGTGGCTGATCACAACCGCACAGCCGGCAAAATTCTCGAGCGCATCCTCGAGGGCCCGCATGGCATTCACGTCCAGGTCATTCGTCGGCTCATCAATCAGGAGCACATTGGCGCCTTCTTTCAGGATGCGCGCCAGATGGACCCGGTTGCGCTCGCCGCCCGACAGTTGGCCGACCTTTTTCTGCTGGTCCGTCCCCGCAAAATTGAAGCGCGCCACGTAGGCGCGGGAATTCACCTCCCGGCTGCCCAACTGGATGGTTTCCCGTCCTTCGGAGATTACCTCCCAGATTGATTTCCCGGGGTCCAGGACATCACGGCTCTGATCCACATAGCCGAGCTTGACGGTCTCGCCAATCATAATTTCGCCGCTATCGGGCTTTTCATGTCCGGTAATCATCCGGAACAGCGTCGTCTTGCCGGCCCCGTTGGGTCCGATGACGCCCACGATCCCTCCGGGCGGCAGTGCAAAGGTCATGTCCTCGACAAGCAGATTCTCGCCGTAGGCCTTGCTCACATGGTTGACTTCGATGACCATCTTGCCGAGACGCGGCCCGGGTGGAATGTATATCTCCAGTTCCTTACCACGCTTTTCGCTTTCCTGGCTCAAGAGGTTTTCATAGGAATTGATGCGCGCCTTGGCCTTGGCGTGCCGCCCCTTGGGGCTCATCCTGATCCACTCGAGCTCCCGCTGCAGTGTGCGCTGGCGCTCCGTTTCGCTTTTCTCCTCGACGCGCAGCCGATTCTGCTTCTGATCGAGCCAGGAAGAATAATTGCCCTTCCAGGGTATGCCCTGCCCGCGGTCCAGCTCCAGTATCCACTCAGCCACATTGTCCAGAAAGTAGCGATCATGCGTGACGGCAATGATGGTGCCGGCATAGCGCTGCAGATGATGCTCCAGCCAGGCCACGGATTCGGCGTCCAGATGGTTTGTCGGTTCGTCGAGCAGCAGTATGTCCGGCTTGATCAAAAGCAGCCGGCAAAGGGCCACGCGGCGCCTTTCCCCGCCCGAAAGAACCTTCACGGGGACATCGCCCGGCGGACAGCGCAGCGCATCCATCGCCATCTCGAGTCGGGAATCCAGATCCCAGGCATCAAGCGCGTCTAACTGCTCCTGGACGACGCCCTGGCGTTCGATCAGTTTGTTCATCTCATCGTCCGACATTGGCTCGGCGAATTTCTCGCTGATATCGTTATACTCCTGCAGCAGATCCACGGTCTTCTGCACCCCTTCTTCAACTATCTGGCGCACGGTCCTGGTGTCATCAAGATGCGGTTCCTGCTCCAGAAAGCCGATGGAATAACCGGGCGAGGGCATGTTCTTCCCCGCAAAGTCCGTATCTACGCCGGCCAGAATGCGCAAAAGCGAACTCTTGCCGGAACCGTTGGTGCCCAGCACCCCGATCTTCGCCCCGTAAAAGTAGGAAAGGGAAATATCCTTGAGGACGGTTCTCTTGTCGTAATACTTGCTGACCCCCATCATGGTGTAGATAATCTTGTTGCCTTCATTGGCCATAAAACCGTTGAACCTCCTTGATGTTTACCTGCATTTCAAATCCCCCTGAATCCCCCTTTGCTAAAGGGGGAAGTAAATATTCCCCTCTTTGACAAAGAAGGGTTAGGGGAGATTTTCCCTTTATAAGTACGCCGTCAACCCGCGCCGATCCAGTTCCTTCACCACTTGCTTTACCTCCTGCGCCCGATCTTCGGCACAGACCAAAAGGGCGTCTTCGGTGTTCACGATGATCAGATTCGCCACCCCCACGAGGGCAACCAGCTTGCCACCGCCATAGACAAGGCAATCGCGGGAAGCGATATTAATGCCTTCCGGGGCATTGATGACCACGTGGCCATCTCCGTCCGGCGCAATAATCTCGGGAAGCGCCCGCCAACTGCCCACGTCGCTCCAGCCGAAGTCGGCAGGAATGACCGCTCCCTGCGCCGCCTTCTCCATTACCCCATAGTCAATGGACTGGCTCTCGATTGCACGGTAAAGACCGGCGATCTGGGCCGACAGGTCGGCCAGATTCCAATCACCGGCAGAAAACTCAAGCTTCATAAGACCGGCGTGGAGCGCCGGCATGTGTTTCTCGATCTCCGCCAGGATAACCCGCACCTGCCAGACAAACATGCCGCTGTTCCAGTAAAAATTACGGGCCGACAGAAACTCCAGCGCCTTGGCGAGAGAAGGCTTTTCCACAAAGCGTTTAACGGGCCAGGGGCCTTCGTCGCCCTGGCTTTGGCCAACTTCGATATAGCCGTAGCCGGTTTCCGGCCGGTCCGGCCTGATCCCCAGCGTCACCAGCGATCCCTGCTTCGCTGCCTCCTGCGCCCGCAGCAGCGTGGCCCGGAAGCGCTCTTCATCAACGATGTAATGATCGGCAGGCAGCACCATCATGACCGCCGCGGGGTCGTGCCGGGCGATGACCGCCGCCGCCAACCCGATAGCCGGCGCCGTGTTGCGCCCCACGGGCTCGGCAATAATGGCGATCGGCACAGCGGACAGATACTCGAGCTGCCGGGCCGTCTCTTCCGATTGCCGGGCATTGGTGACGACCAAAATGCGCTCGGGCCGCAGCGGGAGAACCCGTTCCACGGTCCGTTGCAGCATAGACTTGCCTCCAAAGACCGACATAAGCTGCTTTGGACGCTGCCGGCGCGAAAGCGGCCAAAAACGGGCGCCGGCCCCCCCGGCCAGGATTACAATATACATGTTCTCAGCTCCTTTAATCAGGGACAGAGCCCCTATTTTTCAGCAAATGACCAGCGCATAGGCGATGAACAGCAGCCATCTGGAGATGATTATCAAGTCTTTCATGGTGAGCTCTTTGTGCAACAATTCTCCTCAAATATCAAGTTCAAATACAGTTTTGATCCGCATACAAACCGTACCGGCCATTTACGAAACCCTGCACAAATTCACTCTGACAAATCCGCAGGCAAAATTGGGCTCGCAACATTACTTCTCTTCTGGTAGGTCTAAACAACCAACTTGCTAACCCCGATAAACGGGATAAGCGCGAGCCTCTTGCAAAATGAGCATTGTTACGAGGGTTATCACGATTCCCTTGCTGTTTTTCTGCCGTTCTCACTTCAGAGAGGGTGACTGGTTATTATTTACCCGTATTTTCGCAAATAGCCCATATTGATGGGCGCACCTC
>JAPLJV010000058.1 GCA_026388415.1 Deltaproteobacteria bacterium
TAAGGTGTTCCATAGCCTGAATGCAGTTGAAGATGAACTTGTCACTTCCCTGGCGACTTTGGAAAAGGATAATCATACAGTGGCAGGGCTAACCGGTTTCGAATGGATCGTTAGTATATCTATGAATGCAAATTAGTATCAGAAGGCTACCGCTGGTTCAATTATGCCGATTGAACCACGAATAAACAGTCTTGTGCTATCCGCAATATAACGTGTTGTTATTTGTTCGTTTCATGGACACGTTTTCTGAACGTGTCCATGCCGCAGACATGAAAAACCCAGGCACACCGCGAAATGAGCATCGTTTTCGGTGCGTTACGGTATTTGCCGAACACACCCTACGGTTCCATGAATCCAATTGCAAAGGTTGATAAAATAAATTATAAAGCACACCGCGCTGCCAATATTTATCGGAGGAATGCTGACATTATGAAATCAACGAAAAACTTCTCAAACTTGGCGATTACGCTCTCTCTCTTGATGGTCATCCTGTGGGCAATGCCCGCCGCGGCAGCAACGGCCGGGCATGAGGCCAATAACATCGGTAAAATATTGCCCTGGTGGGCGGCGCTGCCCTTTGTCGGGATGCTGCTTTCCATTGCTCTTTGTCCACTCCTTACCCCCCGGTTCTGGCATCTGCATTATGGAAAGACAGCCGCCTTTTGGGCATTGTTGTTCGCCATCCCTTTTCTCCTGGCCTTCCCGAATCTTGCCCCGCGGGAAATCGCCAATATATTTTTGATTGACTATGTCCCCTTTATCATCCTCTTGTGGGCACTGTTCACGATTGCCGGAGGTATTGTTGTTGCGGGCTCTTTCAGCGGCATGCCCATCATTAACACCATTATGCTGTTGATAGGGACAATAATGGCCTCCTGGATAGGAACGACGGGCGCCTCCATGGTAATGATCCGGCCCGTTTTAAAGGCCAACAAGACCAGACAGAACAAAGTGCACACCGTGTGCTTCTTCATCTTCTTGGTGTCCAACATCGGCGGTTCTCTCACCCCACTGGGCGACCCGCCGCTCTTTCTCGGCTTTTTGCATCAGGTTCCCTTCTTCTGGGTAACAATGGCCGTCCTGCCGCACATGCTCTTCACCACGGCAATACTGCTCGCGATTTTTTTCGTGCTGGACAGTTATTATTTCCTGCGGGAAAAGAAGCAGGAAATAATCATAGAGCTGGACAAAGAACAAAAGGTTAAGTTCAAGCTTGAGGGTGGATATAACTTAATTCTTCTGGCCGGCGTTGTGGGCATGGTGGTGATCAGTGGCTTTTGGAATGCGGGCGGTTACACCATCAAAGGAATGGAATTTCAATGGCAGAACCTGGCGAGGGACATGGTGATTGTGGTTTTGGGCCTGCTCTCCCTGCTAATAACCCCCCAGCATCTCAGGAAAGCAAATGATTTTAGCTGGTTTCCGATAATTGAAGTAGCCAAGCTCTTTGCCGGCATCTTTGTGACCATCATCCCCGTCCTGGCCATTTTGAAAGCCGGTCTGGACGGACCCTGGGCGGGGCTGATTGCCCTGATCAAAGAACCACTCCATTATTACTGGATATCGGGAGCTTTATCGTCCTTTTTGGACAATGCGCCCACCTATCTCACCTTTTTTAATCTGGCGCTGGGTCAACTGGGTTTGACGGAGGGAATGATTCCGGCGGCTCTGGCGGCCAACACTGCCACGGCGAATCCCGCCTTCATCAGCTTCCTGAAGGCCGTCTCCGTGGGCGCCGTGTTTATGGGTGCCAACACCTATATAGGCAATGCGCCGAATTTTATGGTGAATTCGATAGCAAAGGAGTTTGGGGTAAACATGCCCAGTTTCTTCGGCTATATGTTTAAGTACTCGATTCCGATACTTATACCCATCTTTATCGTGGTGGGTTTGGTATTTTTCTGATCAAAAAAACGCTTTGGCCAAAACATAGGCTGCCTGCAGGGCCTCGGTCGGGCAAAGGGGAAAACATTCTTTGCAGTCCCAGCACTCCTTGGAAGCTATCTCGGGAATGAAGCTGATCTCTTTTCTGATGCCCCGGTCAATAAATCCCAAGGCGTTCTTCTTCTTGACCTCGGCGCAGTATCTCACGCAGAGGCCGCAATGAATGCAGAAAGAGGCCTCTTTTTCGAAACGGTTTTTGTCGGCTCCATACTCTTTGGCTAAGTCCTGCAAATCAAAGGCATCGGGGGCATGGGCCAGCAAAAGCTGGAGGACCATCTTGCGGATTCTATCCACCTTCTCGGACCTGGTTTTCACGACCAGATTTTTTTCCACGGGGTAAACGCAGGAAACAACGAGTCTTGTCGAGCCGCGGCTTTCTACCTCTACGATGCAAAGCCGGCAGCCCCCATAGGGTTCCAATTTCTCGTGAAAACAAAGGGTGGGGATATTGATTCCCGCACTGCGCGCTGCCTCTAAAACGGTCATCCCGGCCTGGGCCTTCACTTCTTTCCCATCAATCTGTAAAAGGATTTCACTCATTTTTGTTTACTCTCCCTGACTATCGTTCTTGCTTCTTCAGGAATAGGAGGCGGCACGGGCTCGCCGGAAATCTTCTGCACCGAGCCAAAGCGGGGGGGGCAAACTTCAAAGCACGTCCCGCACTTGGTGCATTTCTCCTGGTCAATTACATGGATCCGGTTCTTGCCGCCGTCAATCGCCTCGACAGGGCACTTCTTCAGGCAGGCCATACAGGCCTGACACTTCTTCGGGTCAATATGGTAGGCGATCAGCTCCTTGCAGGAAAGAGCCGGGCATCGCTTCTCCTTGACGTGTGCCTCATACTCGTTTCTAAAGTATTTCAGCGTGCTTAAAAACGGGTTTGGGGAACTCTTGCCCAAGGCGCACAGCGCAGCTTCGATGGCGGTCTCGGACAGCTCTTCCAGAAGTTCGATATCGCCCTCTTTCCCCTTCCCCTGGGTTATATTGGTGAGCAGCTTCAGCATCTGCCGCATGCCTTCCCGGCAGGGGACGCACTTGCCGCAGGATTCATCGGTAAGAAAGTCCATGAAGTACCGTGCCACGTCAACCATGCAGGTGTCTTCATCCATGACGATCATGCCGCCGGACCCCATCATCGAGCCGGCCTGGGTGAGTTCATCGAACCCGACCTGCAGATCGAGCTGCGCCTCGGGGATGCAGCCCCCCGAGGGACCGCCGGTCTGCACGGCCTTGAATTTCTTGCCGCCCGGAATGCCGCCGCCGATCGTGTAGATGATATCCCGCAGGGTCATGCCCATGGGCACTTCCACGAGGCCCGTATTGGTGATCTTGCCGACTAAGGAGAATATCTTCGTGCCTTTGCTTTTTTCCGTGCCTAATTGCGTGAACCAGTCCGCGCCCTTGTTGATGATCATGGGCACGTTGGCCCAGGTCTCGACGTTATTCAAGACGCTGGGTCTTCCCCACAGGCCCACGACGTTGGAGCGGACATATTTCGGCCGCGGCTCTCCCGCCCGGCCTTCCAGCGCCGTCATCAAAGCCGTTGATTCGCCGCAGACAAAGGCGCCGGCCCCCTGGTGCACTTTCACGACAAAATCAAAGCCGGAGCCCAGGATGTTCTTTCCCAGCAGGCCATACTCCTCCATCTGCCTGATGGCGGTATGCACATTCTCGACGGCCAGCGGATATTCCTGCCGCACGTAGATGTAGCCTTCATGGGCGCCGATGGCATAGCCCCCGATGATGAGCCCCTCGAGAACACAGTGCGGATTTCCTTCCAGGAGCGCCCGGTCCATATAGGCTCCCGGATCGCCCTCATCGGCGTTGACGATCACATATTTTATGTCGCCCGGGGCATTGCGAGATCCTTCCCATTTGCTGCCGGCGGGAAAGCCGCCGCCGCCCCGGCCTCTCAGATTGGCTTTCTTGACTTCCTCCACGACCTGCTCAGCCGTCATCCCGGTAAGAGCTTTGGCCAGCGCGGCATATCCGCCGATGGCCAGATAATCGTCAATGCTCTTGGGATCAATATTGCCGTTGGAGCCGAAAACAAGCCGATGCTGGTTTTTGTAGAAGGGGATTTCGTGTTCATGGGTGATCTTTTCCTTAGTGCCGGGATCGGTGTAGAGCAGCCGCTCGACGACCTTATTCTCCTTGATCGTCTCGGAGACGATTTCCGGAACATCCTTGGGCTCGATCTGCAAGTAGCATATTTCCTTGGGGTGGATCAGGATAATCGGCCCTCGCTCACAAAAGCCGTGGCACCCGGTCTTCCTGACGTCCACAGCAGCGCTCAGGCCTTGCTTGCTGATCTCCTCTTCAATCGCCGTGGCTACTTCGCCGCTGCCCGAGGCATGGCAGGCAGATCCGGCACAGAGGGTAATGCACGGTTTATTGGGGTCTCTTTTTGACAGGATGCCCTTTCTGAACTCTTCCAATTCAGCGGGCGAATTTATCTGGGGCATATTATTATCCTAACTGTAATTTTTTAGCACGTCTGCTATCTTCGATGGCACCATCTTGCCGTGCGTCTTCCCATTGACATCCATCACCGGTCCCAAAGCACAGCAGCCGAGGCAGTTGACTGTCTGCAGGCTGAACTTCAAATCCAGGTCTGTTTCGCCAGGTTTAATTCCTGTCATGTCCTGCACCGTGTCAATGATGCGCGTGGCGCCACGAACGTGACAGGCCGTGCCTACACAAATGTGAATTTCATGACGACCTTTCGGAACTAAACTAAAGGCTTTATAAAAGGTCGCTATATGCTGTATCCGGGTTAAAGGAACCTGCAATTTTTCGCTGACCCTCTCTAATGCTTCCTTGGGAAGCCAGTGATTCTCACTCTGAATCTCCAGTAATACCTGAATCAGTGAACTGGCCTCGCCCTGATGCTTATCAATAATCTGATCAATTCTATCGTTTACCATAGTTGCATTCCTAATCTACTCACCCTATGCGAGGGCGTAGCATTTCTGACCTACGTCGTACCTGACTAATCCTTGCCGGGACGAACTATTCATGTGTCTCGATACCTCAGACGGGGTCAGGCCCAGGATTTCAGAGATTTTACCCGTCGAAAGGGGTTTGTCCCGCAGGAGGGAGGTTATTTGGCTGATGGCCAGTTTATCCACAATTAATTCCTTAAATAACCGGTTGAACTCGTCGCTGCTGAAAAATTTGTTGTAATCCGCTTCCGTTTTCAGCGTCATTCTCAGCCGTTCCCGTTCCACAAGCCGGAAGTAGGGAATCAGCTTGGTAACCGCCTCTAATTTGAACTTCAACCCCTGGGCATCTATTCCCTCACTTTTCCCCAGTGGCCCCAATTCCTTTATTTTTTTGACAAAATCATTCACATCTTCGACAAAAACGTTTGCTTCCGCGCCGGACATGAATTGAATCCTTAACCGTTCCGGATTCAGCCCGATAAGCTCCATGATTTTTTTGCAGAGCAGCACCATGCCGAGGGCGTGGTAGTTTCCCTGGGTAACGTAATTGCATTCGTTCAAACGACAACCGCCGATAAACACCCCATCCATTCCTTTCGAGAAAGCCCTGAGCACAAACGACAGGTCCACTCTTCCGGAACACATAAGGCGAATCAGCCTCATCTCAGTAGTATATTGCAGTCTGGAAACTCCAGCCAGGTCAGCAGCGCCGTACACTCACCAGTGGCATACGAAGCCGACTACCTTGGGTTTGAATTTAAGTCCTGCACTCATTCCTTCTCACCTCCATTATATTAAGCTCCTGCCGCCGCATAAAGCTGCCTGATCTCTTCCTCGGGAACGACAGCGTCAATCTGGCTGAAGATCTCTTCATCCGTAAAGTGCTTCAGTTGGATCGCCATGGTGGGACACTTGGCGTTACAGAGACCGCATCCTTTACAGAGGACCGGATTTACCGTGGCCTTCCGGCCCGCCGGCGTTTCATAAAAATCTATGGCGCCGTAGGTGCAGGCCGTAATGCAGGCCCCGCAGGAAATGCACTTATCTTCATCCACATCGCACACGGAACCGGATGCTGTGACGGTCTCGTGAGAGAGCAGGGTCAACGCCCGCCCGGCGGCCCCATAGGCCTGATTGATCGTTTCCTGGATAAACTTGGGATAGTGGGCCAGCCCGCACAGATACACGCCGTCGGTGGCAAACTCAACGGGCCGCAATTTGACATGGGCTTCCTTGAAAAATCCATCCGGGCTAAGAGTGACCTTGAACAATCCGGCTACTTCCTGCGTCGCGGCCGAGGGAAGAACGGCCGCCGCCAAGGCAACGTAATCAGCATCAATTGCGAGCTGCTTGCCCAGAATATAATCGGGCAGGGAAACCCGCAACACCGGCCGGCCCTCTGCCACCACCGCTTCGACCTGCGGTTGATCCTGAGGCTCATAGCGGACGAACTTTACATCCTTATTTGATGCATCCCGGTAATAATCCTCTTTGAAACCATATGTCCTCATATCCCGGAAGAGGATATAGATATCCATCGTGGGATTCAGCTCTTTCAATTTCAACGCGTTCTTTACGGACTCGCTGCAGCAGATCCGGCTACAGTAATTTCTGTCCTCATTCCGGCAGCCTACGCACTGGATCATCACGAGGCTCTGGGCGTTCACTACCCCTTCGTTTCCCTGGGCAATCCGCTCTTCCAGCTCGAGCTGGGTCATAACCCGATCATCTTGGCCATACAGGTATTCCGTCGGCTTATACACATCAGCCCCGATGGCGATGACGGCGACGCCGTGCTTTATCTCCTTGATGCCTCGATCGGACTTCACTTTGGTAACAAAATTACCCACATAGCCGGTCGCCTCCGTGATGGCGGCATCCGTATAGACGTGTATCGAGGGATGCTGGTAAACCTTGCCGATAATGTCGCGCAGATAGGCCTGCACATCTAATCCTTCCAGCGTATAATGGATTCTTCGGGCCATTCCCCCCAGGTCTTCAGCCTTTTCCACTAAGTAAACCTCATGGCCCTGCCTGGCTATGGACAGGGCACTCGTCATGCCGGCAATGCCGCCGCCCAAAACCAGCGCCGTCTTGTTGACGGGCAGGTCGAATTCCTGCAGGGGTTCCAAACAGCAAGCGCGGGCCACAGACATCCTGACGATATCCTTGGCCTTTTGTGTTGCTTCTTCCTTTTCCCGGGCGTGAACCCAGGAGCAATGTTCCCGGATATTCGCCATGTCTAAATAGTATTGATTGATGCCCGCCTCGCGCAGGGTGTCCCGGAACAAGGGTTCCAGCGTCCGGGGGGAACAGGCGGCAATCACCACCCGGTTTAGCCCCTTTTCCTTGGCGATGTCGGCTATTTGCTGGGCCGAATTGGTCGCGCACGAGAATAGCTGCTCCTGGGCGTAAACGACATTGGGCAGCGTTAATGCGTATTCTACTGTGGAAGGAACGCTCACGATCCTGCCGATATTGGCCCCGCAGTGACACACGAAGACCCCCACCTTGGGCTCCTCCTGGGAGACATCGCGTTCAGGCGGATAGATCCGTTCCTTCGCCAGGTTGCCGCGCCGGTAGTCGAGAAGCTCGCCAATCTGGGAACCGGCCCCGCTGGCACTGAAAACCGACTCGGGGATATCAATAGGTCCCTGGATGCCGCCGCTGACAAAGATCCCCGGCTTGCTCGTTGCCATGGGATTGACGGGATCTATCTTGCAGAAATCGTGATCATTGAGGTCAATGCCGAATTTTGCCGCTATGCCCTTCGCGTCGGCAGGAGGATTCAGGCCAACGGACAGGACCACCATCTCGAACTCTTCCTCTTTTACTCCCTCATCGGCGGTGGCATAGCGAACGGTGACATTTTTGGTTACGGGGTCCTCTTTCACAATCGAGGTGTAGCTGCGGATAAATCGCACCCCGGAGAGCTTCTCTGTCCTTTCGTAATAGCGCTCAAAATCCTTGCCAAAGGAGCGAATGTCGTTATGGAAGACGGCTAATTCGGCCTCGGCGTCATGATCTTTGGTCAAAATCACCTGTTTTTGGGTGTAAGTGCAGCAGACGGCGGAGCAATAGCTGTTTTCGCCCTCTGTAACGCGCCGGGAGCCGACGCATTGAATCCAGGCGATTTTGTGGGGGTGCTTCTTGTCGGAGCCGCGCCTGATCTCGCCTTCGAAGGGACCCGTGGAGGACAGCAGCCGTTCAAAGTCCATGCTCGTGACCACGTTTGCGAACTTGCCGTAGCGATATTCCTCTTTCGTCTTGGGGTCAAAGGGCTCCAGGCCGGGCGACAGGATGATGGCCCCCACCGATATCTTGACCTGCTCCGGCTTCTGGTTGAAATCTATCGCGCCGTTCTTACATACTTTTTCGCAAATGCGGCATTTGTTCTCTTTGAGGTAAATGCAGCTTTCATCTATATAGGTGACTAAGGGAATCGCTTGCGCAAAATAGATATGGACGGCCTTGTTCTGTGATATATCCTGATTGAACTGGTCCGGATATTTGACCGGGCAGTATTCCACACAGGTAGTGCAGCCCGTGCATTTGCTCTCGATAATATACCGGGGTTTCTTGAGCAGGGTTACCTTGAAATCTCCCGCCTCCCCGGCGACAGCGTCAACTTCCGTGTAGGTGTGAACCTCTATGTTTTGATGCCGGCCGACCTCGACCAGTTTAGGTGCAAGTATTCACATGCTGCAGTCGTTGGTCGGGAAGGTCTTGTCCAGTTGGGCCATGTGGCCCCCGATGCTGGGCGCCTTCTCCACGAGGTAAACCTTGAAACCCGCATTGGCCAGATCCAGAGAAGCCTGGATGCCGCTGATCCCTCCCCCGACAACCATGACGTCGCCAAAATTACCGTCGCCACGAGTTTTACAAAGCTCCTGAATATTTTCATGCAGCGCTATTACATTGTCCACTTTCTATCACCTCATCAGTAATCAAAACCATATCCCCGATAAAAACATTCGGGGATGGCATCCTTTAATTTATTGAATATGAAACTATCAGTCCCCTTCACCCTTTGCGCGGCCCAGCCGTTCCGGATGGGCATAAACCGACAGGCGGCTGCCGCGGGCATAGCCAACCAGCGTAATGCCCAGTTCACGGGCCAGCATAACGGCGCGCTCCGTAGGCGAGGTCAAGGAGACGACTATCGGAGCCTGCATCCGGGCCACCTTGATCAACATCTCCGATGAAATGCGGCCCGTGGTCAGGACCAGCCTGTCTCTGGTTGCTATTTTCCGCAAGAGACACTCACCCAGGATTTTATCCAGCGTGTTATGCCGTCCAATGTCCTCGGCCATAACGAGCAGGTTCTGTGTATCGGCAAGAGCTGAGGTATGCGTGCCGCCACTAAACCGATACAGCTCCATCCGCTCCTGCAACTGCTTCATCAAGGCCAGCAGTTCCCGGGGCTCAGCGTTCAGGCTGGAATCAACGTTTATGCCATCGGTAGTAAACGTTGCGCCGCCGCCGCAACCAGAGGTGAGCGTCCTCTTGGTCGGGAGCACAAACTCCTTATTGTTCAGCCTCACATCAACTTCCGACTCCGCGTCACAGACCCGCATCATCGCAATGTCGTCCATTCCCGTAATAATTCCCTCGGCGAACAGATAGCCGAGGACCAGGCAGTTTAGCTTGTCCGGCGTGCACAGGATGGTAACCAGCTCCAGACCGTTTACATAAACAAGGAGCGCCATCTCCCGTGGCGCGTAAACCGAACTTCTTACCCATCCCTCGTCGGAAAAGCGATCACAGACTATGTCCGGCGCGATACCCTTCATATCCAATTCGCTCATCGCTTCCTGCGTGTTCATTTATCGGGTCTGTTAGATGACGCCCTGCAAAACCTCCGTAATATCTTTTACCTGGAGAACCTCGCCATAATTCAGGACCAGCCGACTGTCTTCCAAATTCGTGATGCAGTACGGGCAAAATGTAACCAGCTCTTCTGCCCCCACCTCAACCGCCTGCTCCACTCTGAGGTCGGAGAACCGTTCTCCCTTGACCGTTTCCATCCAGATCCGGCCTCCCCCCATGCCGCAGCAGAGGCTGTCAACTCCCGCTTCGGGAAGCTCGCGGAACTCCACCCCAGGGATTTTCTTCAAGATTTCCCGCGGCTCGTCGTATATGCCATTATGCCGCCCCAGGTAGCAGGGATCATGATAGGTAATTTTCTTGGCATACTCCTTTTTAATCTCCAGCTTTCCCTCATTCAGGAGCTGCAATAAATATTGGGAGATATGGATCACTTCGAAGTTCACCTTGAATTCGGGATATTCGTTTTTGAAGGTATGGTAGCAATGAGGAGAAGAAACAAGAATTTTTTTCACCCCGTTATCAATAAACGCCTTGATATTTGCCTTGGCCAGACGTTTGAACACTTCCTCATCGCCCGTCTTGCGGATGCTTTCGCCGCAGCAATTCTCCTGGGATCCCAATATCCCGTAATCCACGCCCGCCGCATTCAGGAGCGTCGCAGTGGCCCTGGCCACCTTTTTCATTCTGGGGTCGTAGCTCAGGTAGCAGCAGGGGAAATATAAAATTTCCATCCCCTCGGCAAAGGGCTTCACGCCCAGGCCCTCGGCCCAGTTCGCCCGTTTGGCCCGCTCTTCGTTCAAGGGGTTGCCTTCACCGACGAGGCTGCCGCTGATGGTGCGGATCGGCTTGACCGAGGACGGAAAAACCCCGTATTCCGTGGCAATTCTGCGCAAGGCGATTCCCGATTCTATCTGTTTCACGTCCCGGGGGCATCGCTGCGGGCATCTTCCACAGGTAGTGCAACGCCACAGCTCTTCACTCTCAATATCCGTCAAACCGAAGGTGGCCTCGCGGACTAACTTGCGCATACTGAACGTGGTAACCTTATTCCACGGACAAACAACGTCACATAGTCCGCACTGGAAGCATCTTTTGAAGGCGTCGCCGCCGCTCGCTTTTATGACATCTATGATTTCTTTGTAGGGGGCTACCGTTTCCACTGTATTCGTTAATCCTCTTATGTAGGTTAAGGTGCTGGTTTTATTACTTCTGGGACATATTCCTTCTGGGACATCCGGGCAATGGTATCCATCACCTTCTCCAATCCAAACTTGTCTACCATTGCCTCCAAGCCGACATCCACGTCTTCCGGCTTCTCTTCTTCCTCTACTTCTTCTTCCCTTTCTTCGACAACCAGGGCGTCATTAATGCACCACTTGACACACAGGGGCTCTTCCTCGCCTTCACACATGTCGCATTTGAGCGGGAGGCCGGAATCCGGTTCTTTGAATATCGTCCTGGATGGGCAGGAAGCCCGGCAGAAGCCGCACTCGTCGTATTCCTTGCCGTCAATCACGTATTTGTCTCTGCCCGCACATTCGGCTCCTGTGTACTCACCCGCATAGACAGGCAGATATACGTCTTTGATGGGATGACGAATCAGCCGGATACGAGATCGCTCCGGGTTATTGCTGCTATATTTCGGGTTGGCGTGAAAGGCGGAGCAGACTACCTCGCAGGCCCGGCAACCATTACATTTATCAAGATCTATCTTGATTGTTTTGACTTTCTTCATAACTTTACTCATTTGTTATTATCCCTCTCTGTTCCAAGTCTTCGGCGACGTAACCCAAATCTAATTCGCGCAGCGTCTCTTGAGTAGGAATACCATCGTTATTCCACCCTTTAAATTTGTAATACGCATCCAAGAGCTTTTCTTCAAGCTCGGGAAATCTTTTCCTCCAATGATCCTCGGGCGGCTTCTCATCAGCTCTCTTCAAGCCCCTTCTGATATTGATGGCTCTAAGCAGATTGCGGTTCCTCTTATATATTTGCGTCAGTCCGGCTTCATCCATATCCATCCCGGTCGCGGATGAGATAAAATGCGGGTAATTGTGGATATGATAGGGAGGCTTCAGGGGGAATGACGACAAACCGGCGCACACCCCGAGGGCGTCATCAAGGTAGTGCATCTTCTCCTGCCAGTCAACAATGTCCACAGACATGTCAACGGTCGGGTAATTGGGATTGGATCGTTCGCCGCGGATTTCCCAGTCCAGAAGATATTGCTTGAACTTTTCATCAGGAACATGGATCCAATCCTTGACAAACTCTTCTCTCTCCTCCATCGTCAGAAAAGGCGCCTGGGGGAACTGCCCTTCAATTTGGGTAATGTTTGCCTTCTCGCCGGTGCAATACATGAGGAAATAAATGGGATTCAGCATTCCCAGTTTGAGAGGCAACTGCTCGTGTTTTTTAATATTATTATGAGCATACGCTTCTGCGCCCTTGCCGATCTTTTGGGCCGCCCAATGAGTGCCATTGGCCAGAATATCTCCGATTCCTTCGCGCCGCACAATTTTGTCCAGCATCCAGTAAAACTTCCCCTCATTATCATCCGGACAGCCGGCAAAATCCTCTTCGGTCAAGATACCGGCTTCTCTAAGCTCAAAGCCGAAGGCCATAATTTGCGGGGTGGAGAATCCGTCCACGCCATATTCCGTCGCCTTTTGAGCGATTCTGAAACCAAAATCCAGATCATCTACAAAGGCAGCCATCGTATAGGTAAGTTTCGTGAAGCATTTCATCATGTAGGTGGACATTCCGGGAAGAGAAATAATGGCCCCGCATTTCATCGGGCAGTTATAGCAGCTTATCAGCCGCGTTCGCGCATCTAACTGAGTCTCCCGCCACTTATCTTCGACTTCCTTGGTCCAAAAATCCTTTCTCCGGGTGCGGGAGTTTCCCCACGAGAAATTTTCCGTATGCCACTTTTCGTCTATGTGCTTCATCTCTTGCGGTGACCCAAGCCCCGCTAAAATGGGCATTACCCCCGGGACTGGATTATCTTCCCGGGCCTTTATATATTGCAGCACTTCGGTGCTAAGCTTCATGAATTCTTCCGGTCGGGCAAGATTGATGTCCTTTGTTCCCCGCACGGCTATCGCTTTTATCTTCTTGTCTCCCATCACGGCACCTATTCCGAGTCGGCTGGCGCTGGACCGGCCCTGCTCGATGGAAGCCGTATAGACCCTGTTTTCACCGGCCAGGCCGATAGCAGCCACCTGGGCGTTCGGCTCCTTCAGCTCCTGCCGAATAAGTTCTGCCGTTTCAACAGCGCCTTTACCCTGCAAATGAGAGGCATCACGTATTTCTACCTTGTCATTGTGTATCCACACATAAATCAGCTTGGGGGACTTGCCGCGAAAGATCACCTTGTCATAACCGGCATATTTCAATTCCGGCGCCCAGAATCCCCCCATCATGGAATAGGCCATTAACAAAGTCTGGGGAGAATAGGTGGTAACAATGGTACGGTTGGCGCCGGGAGCAGGTGTGCCGCATAAAAGACCGGTGCCGAATATCAGGAGATTTTCGGGAGAAAAGGGTTCGGTTTCCGGGGGAACCCTGTCCCATAATATCTTGGCGTTGGTACCTAAGCCCCCCAGATAAAGTTCAGTTAATTTTGGATCAGTTTCCACCCTCTCAATGTTTCCCCGGGATAGATCAATTTCTAAGTTAAACCCTGTTTCAGCGTACCTCATTTTTTGCCCCTCTTGGTATCTCCGCAGCCATGTCCTTCAGTTGCGCAGGTTGATCATGTTTATTGCACCCTTTGTGTTGTAGCTATAACATAACTTCGGGCTTGTCAAGAAAAAAATCTACGACATGAGAAGGGAGGAGCAGATGGTGCCATATGTCCGAATAAATGGGACAATTGCGCTTCACGTACAGTTGCCGGGGATAGAAAGTAAGATTGAACTTTTCGGGGTAATAAAAAAGAACGAAGCGGAATTCTATAAAAATGCAAATTGGAATCCTCTTTCATGAGGTTGACGCTGCGATGAGGTACTAATCGCCGCCTACTCCCCTGACCTTGGCTCTAAGGCAGATGGGCGCACCAAGAGCGCTTCGGCTAAATAGTAACTTGCCTGCAGGGCTGAGGTCGGGCAAAGGGGGAAACATTCCTTGCAGTTCCAGCACTCCCGGGAAGCTATTTCGGGAAGGAAACTGATCTCTCGCCTTACTCCTCTATCAATGAATCCGATCGCGTTCTTCTTCTTCACCTCGTTGCAGTATCTTACACAGAGACCGCAGAGAATACAGAAGGACGCCCTCTTCTTGAGGTGCGCCTTGTCGGCGCCATACTCCTTGGCCAACGCCAGCAATTCCGGGGAATCCGGTGCGTGAGCCATCATCATCTCGATCAGCGTCTTACGAATACTGTCAATTTTCTCCGATCTGGTCGTTACCACCAGATTTTTTTCTACGGGGTAGAGGCAGGCCGCCACGAAATTTGTCCTGCCGCGCACAGCGACTTCCACCGTGCAAATCCGGCAACCCCCATAGGGTTCCAGTTTCTCGTGGTGACAAAGCGTAGGTATGGATATGCCGGCACTTTGCGCGGCTGAAAGAATGGTCATCCCTTCCGCCGCCGCAACTTCTCTGCCATCTATCTGCAAAAGGATTTGTTTCATCTCTCCCGCCCTCTCTGACCATGTTCTTGCTGCGAGCTCAGTATCTTGCAGGAACCAGCCGGACACCTCTTTTCTTGAATATGCGCCTCCCACTCTTTTCTGAAGTATCGAAGCGAGCTCAAGAGTGGGTCGGAAGCAGTTTTTCCCAAGGCACAGAGCGCGGCCGCTCCGGCAACCCGGGCTATTTCCTCCAGCAGCTCAATGTCGCCGTCTTTGCCTCTGCCCTGGGTAATATCGGTGATAATCTCCAGCATCTGCCCGATGCCTTCCCGGCAGGGGACGCATTTACCGCAGGACTCGGTCGAGAGGAAGTTCAGGAAAAACCTGGTCATTTCGACCATACAGGTATCTTCAGCGATGATGAGCATCGCACCTGCGCCCATGGGAGCGCCGAGCTTGGCCAGCTCATCGAAATCCAGCGGGGTGTCAATCAGGCTTGCGGGGATGGAGCCTCCCATGGGCCCCCCAAAGTGAACCGCCTTAAGTTTCTTTCCGTTTGGCACGCCGCCGCCGATTTCGTAAACGATCTTCCGGAGCGAGGTACCCATAGGAACTTCGACGACCCCGATGTTGGCTATACTGCCGGATAAGGACAGCAGCTTCACCCCTTTGCTCCGCTCCGTCCCGATAGCGGCATACCACTCGGAGCCGTTGTTGATGATCAACGGCACGTTCGCCCAGGTCTCGACATTATTGAGGTTGCTCGGCCTGTCCCAAATACCGCTTACGGAAGTACGGACATACTTGGGTCTTGGTTCCGGCACCTTGCCTTCGATTGATCTCATAAGCGCACTGGATTCGCCGGAAACGAATATCCCCACATCAAAGTGCACTTCCACATCGAAATCGAAACCGGAGCCAAGGATGTTGGCGCCCAGGAAGCCGTATTCCTGCGCCTGAGCGAGGGCAATCGTAAGATTTGTAAGGAGCTGAGGACTGTCATGGCGGGTGTAGATGAAGCCCTGGTGGGCGCCGATGGTATAGGCGCCAATGATCAACCCTTCCAGCACGCTATGGGGATTCCCGGTAAAGAGGGCGCGATCCATAAACGCCCCCGGTTCGCCCTCGTGGCCGTTGACGATCACGTACTTCACTTCCCCGGGCGCATTACGGGTGGTCTCCCATTTGCTGCCGGCGGGAAATCCACCACCTCCCCGGCCGCGCAAGTTCGCCTTCTTTATTTCTTCCAGTACCTGCTCAGGCGTCAGCTTGAAAAGCGCCTTCGACAGCGCGGCATACCCGCCCAGCGCCAAATATTCGTCAATGCTCCGGGGGTCAATCTTCGCGTTGTTGCCAATGAGAAACTGCGTCTGGTTTTTGTAAAAGGGTATTTCATACTGATGCACGGCTTTTTGGCCAGAAACAGGGTCCGTAAAAAGCAGCCGGTCAACGAGTTTTTTCTCAAGTACCGTCTTTCCGACGATGTCCGCGGCGTCCTCGGGCCTTACTTCTATATAACAGATCTGTTCCGGTGCGATAATAACGACCGGTCCTTTTTCGCAAAAACCAAGGCAGCCGGTCCTTCTGACATCCACCGTGGATTTCAGGCCGCGCTTGTTAATCTCCTCTTCGAAAGCCCCTACCAATCTACCCTTACCGATAGCGTGACAGTTCGGCGCGGCGCATATCGTGATGCAGGGCTTGGCAGGGTCTCTTGTCGCCAAGATACCCTTTCGGACTTCTTCCAACGCCTCAGGCGAGCCTATCCTCAGCATAAATTTCCCTTAATTGACGCTCTTTAACACGTCTTTTGTCTTAGCCGGAACCATCTTGCCGTGATGCTCTCCATCAACTTCCATTACCGGCCCTATTGCACAACAGCCGAGGCAGTTAACCGTCTCCAGGCTGAACTTCAAGTTCGAGGCCGTCTCGCCAGGCTTAATTCCCGTCAACTCTTCGATCGTAGCAAGGACCTGCTGGGCGCCGCGAAGATGGCAGGAAGAGCCCGTGCAGACGTGAATTTCATGACGTCCGGTCGGAATTAAACTAAATGTCTTATAGAAGCTCGCAATCTGGCGCACCCGGCTTAAGGGAACCTGCAATTTTTCGCTGACCCTCGTTAATGCTTCCTTCGGCAGCCAATGATTTACGTGCTGAATCTCCATCAAGATTAAAATGAGCGAACTCGCTTTACCCTGATATTTATTGATGATCTGGTCTATCCTGTCGTTTTCCATAGCCGCCGTCCTGATCCCGATAAACAGGATAAGTGCGTTAACGAATTTGCTTGCTACTGGCAAGCAAATTCTAACTTACTAATATGCCAGTGCGAATCGCTGCTGGGCTTCATCGTACCGCACTAACCCTTGCCTCGCTGAACTGCCAAGGTGTCTTGATACTTCCGAGGGGGTGAAGTTCAGGGCCTCGGACATCTCATCCATCGAGAGGGGTTTCTCTCCCAGGAGCAGCATGATCTGGTTCACTTCCAATTTATCAACAACAAGCTCCCGAATGAGCTTATCTATCTCGTCACTGCTGAAGAACTCTTCGCACTCCTTTTCCGTGTCAAAATGCACTCTTAGCTTTTCCGTTTCCACCAAACGAATGTAGGGAAGCAGACGGGTGAGAGCTTCAAATTTGATCTTCAATCCCCCGGTGTCAATTCCTTCGCCCTTGCCAAGAGGGCCTAACGCCTTGAGTTTTTTGCTGAAGTCATTGACCACCTCGGCGAACCGGATTCCTTCTCCGGCAGATATCCACTCGATCCGTAACCGTTCGGGGTTCACACCGATGTGTTTCAGCAGCTTCTTGGCGAGCAGCACCATGTGCAATGCATGGTGGTTCCCTTCGGTAACGTAATGGCAGTCGCCGAGGTGACAACCGCCGATGAAAACACCGTCTTTCCCCTGCGCAAACGCCCGCAGCACGAACGACAGGTCAACGCGGCCGGTGCACATTACGCGGATAAGCTTGATATCAGTTGTATATTGCAGTCTGGACACGCCAGCCAGGTCCGCAGACCCGTAGCCTCACCAATTACACACAAAGCCGACGATGTTTGGCTTATGCTCAAAACCGGTTTCCATCACTGTCTCCTTCTTAACTGCCGCACCAAGACTCGCAGGGGGCGACGCAGGCGTCACCCCTGCTGCGGGGTTACGCTGCATTTATTTGGGCGAGAATTTCGCCGTCCGTAAAGTGTTTCAAATAAATCGCTCCGCTGGGGCACTTGGCATTGCAGAGGCCATCTCCCTTGCAGAGGATGGGGTTCACCGTTGCTTTCTTGCCCTGCGGCGTATCATGAAACTCGACGGCGCCGTACGCACACGCCGCAATACAGGCTCCACAGGCAACACAGTCATTCTCATTCACCGCACAGACCGAGCCGGACGCCGTTACGGTGTCCTTGGAAAGAATGTTAACGGCGCGGCCGGCAGCTCCGTAAGCCTGGCTGATCGCTTCGGATATGTGTTTCGGATAATGCGCAATCCCGCACAGGAAAACCCCATCAGCGGCAAAATCAACGGGCCGCAGTTTGACGTGGGCTTCCTGAAAAAACCCATCGGGGCTCAGAGCAACCTTGAAGAAACGGGATATGTCCGGACTGCTTGCTGAAGGAACCACGGCAGCGGCCAAGGCGAGCAGATCGGCATCAATCGCCAACTTCTTGCCCAAAATCCGGTCCGTCACGGTAACCCTGATAATGCGCCGCCCATCCTCCTCGACTGCTTCCACCCGGGGCTTATCATCAGGCTCATAGCGGATGAACTTTACATCCTTCTCTGACGCTGCCCGGTAATAATCCTCTTGGAAGCCGTACGTCCTCATATCCCGGTAGAGAATGTAAACGTCCCTGTCGGGATTCATTTCTTTGAGCTTCAAGGCGTTCTTGACCGACTGGCTGCAACAGACGCGACTGCAGTAATTCTTATCCGGCTGTCGGCAGCCGACGCATTGAATCATCACCACGCTCCGGGAACTTACCACTCCTGTTCCCTTTTTCGTGATCTGCTCCTCCAACTCCAGCAGCGTCAATACCCGGTCATCTTTTCCATAAAGGTACTCGGTGGGACGATATTCTTCCGCACCCGTAGCGATTACCGCCACGCCATGGCGTATTTCCTTGACCATTCCTTCCGATCTCAGCCTGGTTACGAAATTCCCTACGTAACCGGAAACCTCGGTGATAACTGCGTCTGTGGATACATGGAGCGATGGGTGCCGATACACCTTCCCGATGAGTTCGGCCAAGTGTGCCTGAACATCCATACCTTCGAGCGTGTAATGAATCCTCCGCGCCATGCCGCCGAGATCCTTCTCCTTTTCCACCAGGTAAACCTCAAAACCCTGGTTGGCCATGGAGAGGGCACAGGTCATTCCGGCCAGGCCACCGCCGACGACCAACCCGGCCTTGTTGACCGGCAACTGGAACTCCTCCAAAGGCTCCAGAAGGGCTGATCGGGCTACCGCCATCCGCACGATCTTCTTTGCCTTCCTGGTGGCCTCGTCCTTCTCGCGCGAGTGCACCCAGGAGCAATGCTCCCGTATATTGGCCATCTCAAAGAAGTATTGGTTGATTCCCCCCTCACGACAGGTATCCCGGAAGAGGGGTTCATGCGTCCTCGGGGTACAGGCTGCCACCACCACCCGGTTGAGCCCTTTCTCCCGGATCGCATCGGCTATTTGCTGGGCATTCTCCGTAGAACAGGCAAAGAGGCTCTCTTGCGCGTGGACAACATTCTTCAAGGTTGAGGCATACTTAACGACTGCAGGGACGTCCACCACGCGTCCGATATTGGCTCCACAATGGCAGACGAACACCCCGACCTTGAGCTTCTCTCCCGATAAATCCCTCTCCTCGGGATATACCCGCTCTTTGGCGAGCAGGCCTCTCCGATAGGACAGGAGCTGGCTGCAGAGGGCATCTGCCCCGCTGGCGGTGACGACGGACTCGGGGATGTCGAGCGGCCCCTGGAACGCGCCGCTGACAAAAATTCCCCGCCGCGTCGTCTCTATCGGATTGGCAGGGCTGATTTTGCAGAATCCGTGCTCATTGAGTTCAATACCGAACTTGTTTGCCAGCTCCTTGACGTCATCGGGAGGATTCAGGCCGACGGACAAGACAACCAGGTCGAACTCCTCTTCCTTTACCCCTTCTTCAGTCGTAGAGTACCGGATAGTTACGTTCCTGCTAGCGGGAATTTCCTTCCCGATTGCTACGTAGCTTCTGATGAAGCGCACCCCGGGAAGCTTCTCCGCCCTTTGATAGAACCGCTCGAAATCCTTGCCGAAAGCCCGGATATCGTTATGGAAAACGGTGGCCTGCAGGTCGGCGTCATGATCCTTGGACAGGATTACCTGCTTCTGCGTATAGGTGCAGCACACCCCCGAACAATAGCTGTTCCCTCCCGGAATCACCTGCCGGGAACCGACGCACTGAATCCAGGCAATCTTGGCGGGATGTTTCCCGTCGGACGGGCGCCTTATCTCGCCGTCGTACGGACCGGTGGCAGACAATATCCGTTCGAAGTCGAGGCTGGTAACCACGTTTGCCATCGTTCCGTAGCCATAGTCACCTCTGAGCTTCGGGTCGAAAATCTCATAGCCCGGAGACAGAACAATCGCTCCTACCTCGACTTCTATCCGTTCAGCCTTCTGAAGGAGGTCTATGGCGTCGTGCTTGCAAACCCCCGCACAGATGCTGCACCTCTCGTCCTGGAGGTAGAAACAGGTATCCGGATCTATATAAGTGACTAAGGGAACTGCCTGCGAGAAGTAAATATGAACGGCTTTGCTCTCTGATAAGTTCTGATTATACTGATCGGGCACTTTTGCCGGGCAGTATTCTACGCAGGCGCCACAGCCGGTGCATTTGCTCTCAACGATATACCTCGGCTTCTTGATCAGGGTTACCTGGAAATCCCCCGCCTTTCCTTCAACCCTATCCACTTCGGTGTAGGTTAATATCTCGATGTTGGGGTGCCGGCTGCATTCGATAAACTTGGGTGATTCAATGCACATGGAACAGTCATTGGTGGGGAAGGTCTTATCTAACTGCGCCATCTTGCCGCCAATAGCCGGCGCTTTATCAACCAGAAAAACTCTGAAGCCGGCATCGGCAAGATCGAGAGTGGCCTGGATCCCGCTGATCCCTCCGCCGACGATCATAACATCAGCGCGCCTATCTTCTGCGGGACGATCAACCAGCAGCCCCTCAATCAGTCCATTATCCAATTTTGTTCATCCTTAGCGTGAGCTTCTCGCCATCCGGGCCACGGTATCAATTACACTCTTCAATCCGTATCTCTTCACGAGAGATTCCAGCCCGATCTCCATCTCGCCGTGTTTCTCTTCCTCGACTTCTGTTCTCTCATCTTGCCTCTCCACGTAAGTCAGGGCCCCCGGCTGGCACACCTGGACGCACATGGGCTCCGGCAGTGACTGGTTTTCACACATATCGCACTTGAGAGGGAGGCCGGAATCAGGTTCCTTGAAGGAATCCCGGGAAGGGCAGGAAGCCGGGCAGAAACTGCACTCGGAGTATTCCTTGCCATTGATCACATAGAGATTTCTCCCATTGCATTCCGCCTTGGTATACTCACCGGCGCGTATCGGAACATAGACATCGTTCTGTTCGTCCATGATCACCTTGATCCGGGACCGCGCCGGATTCATGATGCTGTACTTCGGCATGGCGTGCACCGCGGAGCAGGCCATCTCACAGGTCTTGCAGCCCGTACACTTGTCAACATCCACTCTTATCTCTTTGACGATCCTTGGTTTAGCCGCGTCCATCACGGTTCAAGCCCCCTTCGCTTTTTTCTTCTGAGTTTTAACCGAAGTTTCTTGGGAGGGGGCGCCTTCGTTGCCTGTCAAAATGCCCCTTTTAATGAAATCCTCGCTTACGTAACTCATGCCCAGCTTGTTTAGCGTCTCTTGCGTCGGGATGCCATCATTGGTCCATCCCTTGAATTCATAATAGGCGTCAAGCAGCTTCTGCTCGGATTCATGGTCTCTTACCGCCCAATGGTCCTCCGGCGGCTTCTCATCAGCTCTTCTCATGCCCCTTCTTACATTAATGGCCCGGACCAGGTTCCGATTCCGTTGAAAAACTTCCCACAGCTTGTCTTTGTCAAAATCCATCCCCGTCGCCAGGGAGATCAATTGGGGTATATTATGCACGTGATATGCGGTTTTCCCACCAAATTGGCCTCTGAATGAGGACACAAATGCGCAGAGGCCGATGGCGTCGTCTATGTAATGCATGGCCTCATTCCAATCGCAAATGGCGCACGATGCTTCAACAGAAATCTTGTCCCGTTTTTCCCATTCTAAAAACCACTTCTTGAATCTTTCATCAGGGACGGCGACCCACTCGTTGGCAAACTGTTCTCTCTCCTCCCGGGTAGGAAGGGGATCCTGGGGGTACGACCCTTCGATCTGGGTGATATTCATCTTCTCGCCCGTGGCGATCATGAGAAAATAGGGGGGGTTCACCTTGCCCAGTTTGATGGGCACCTGCTCAAATTTTTTGGTGGTATTATGATCATAAACTTCCGCGCCATTACCAATCTGACGCGCCGCCCAATAGACGCCATTGGCGAGAATATCTCCAATTCCCTCGCGCCGGACGATTTTCTCCAGGATATAATAAAACCTCCCCCGGACGTCGGACGGCATGCCGGGGAAGTCTTTGCCGGTCAAAATGCCGGCTTCCAGAAGCTCCAGGGCAAAGGCGATAACTTGCGGCGTCGAGTATGAGTCCAGCCCGTACTCCTGAGCGACACCAAGTATTTCATAACTAAAGTCCAGCTCTTGAAAGGACGCCATGTGATAGGTGTCTTTTCCGTAGCACTTATAGGAAAATCTCTTCCGCCCCGGCCAGGAAATCACATTATGGCATTGCTTCGGACAGTTATAGCAGCCGGTCTGCCGGTCCATATGGTCATACTTCAGCGCCCGCCACCGGTCTTCGAGTTCCTTGCTCCAAAAGTCTCTCCGGCGCGTACGCGCATTGCCCCAGGCGAAATTGTTGTGGTGGAAACTGTCGTCTTCATCAATCGCCATCCAATCCCCGACATTCGGGTTCTCGGCAAGTTCCTTCATCAGTCCCAGGCAGAGCTCAAAGAGTTCAGCCGGCCGGGCAATATTGATGTCCTTGGTTCCCCGCACGGCGATCGCCTTTAACCTTTTGTCTCCCATAACCGGGCCGACCCCGCGAGCCGCACTCGCGGTAGAGTGATCAATCGAAGCCATGTAAACCCTGTTTTCACCGGCCAGGCCGACAGCGGCCACCTGGATCTGGTCGTCCTTCAACTCTTTCTTGATTTGGGCCGCAGTTTCCTGGCAGCCCTTCCCCCGGAGATGGCCGGCATCGCGTATTTCTACCTTGTCATTGTGTATCCACAGATAAACCAGATCGGGGGCCTTGCCGCGAATGACTATTTTGTCGTAACCGGCATGTTTCAGTTCCACTCCAAAATATGATCCCATCACTGAATGGGCATGGAGATTTGTCTGGGGAGAAAAGGTATTAACAATGGTCCGATTGGCGCCGGGAACAGGCGTGCCATTCAAAAGACCGGTGCTGAATATCAGCAGATTATCGGGGGAAAAGGGCTCAACTTCAGGAGGAACCCTGTCCCAGAGGATCTTGTCGGCAGTGCCCTGACCCCCCAGATAAAGTTTGGTTAATCCAGGGTCAGTTTCGACCTTTTCAATGTTTCCTCGGGAGAGATCAATTTCTAAATTAAATCCTGTCTCTGCAAACCTCATCTATTACCCTCTTGGTATCTCTGCGGCCATGGCCTTCAGTTGCGCAGATTGTTCATGTTTGTCGAACCCTAGTCCTTCATGGCTATAATATAACTCCAGAACTTGTCAAGAAAAAATCCTGAGATAATTATGCAATTGGTCTGTACTGATCCCGCAGTTTTTTTCTCAATCTTGCCCGATCCCGTTTTGGGCAAGGCAGAGATAAAATCAATGGACTTCGGCGCCTTATACCTGGCGATGCGCTCCTTGCAGAATCCGATCAGCTCCTCCTCCGTCGCCTGCGCGGCCGGTTTCAGAACCACAATCGCCTGGACCGCTTCTCCCCATTTCTCATCGGGGACGCCCACGACGGCGCACTCCAGCACGGCCGGGTGCAGGTACAGCGTATTTTCCACCTCGGTGGAATAGACGTTCTCCCCGCCCGTCACGATCATATCCTTGTGGCGGTCCACAATCGTAACATAACCCTCTTCATCCATGACGGCCATATAGCCCGTATAAAGCCGGCCGTTCCTGATCGCCCGCGCCGTTTCCTCCGGTATTATTTTTTTTGGGGGTTGTATCTTTCCCTCAACTTTGGCTTCTCTATTTTTCCCGTGGGGCTTCTGGGTACCGTACCGAAGATAATCTTCCGTGGCCGTTTGTAACGGGGCAGGTTCTCGTCACAATAGAGCATCATCTCTGCCTCGCTCAGGATCTCTCCGCCAACAGGATCAATAACAGCGGTGACAATCTCGCCCAGTCTCTCGTGGGGGCTGCCGATAACGGCCACATCCCTTACCTTGGGGTGTTTCTGAATAACCTCTTCCACCTCCACAGGATAGATATTTTCCCCACCACTGATCACAAGGTCTTTTGCACGATCCACGAGATAAATGTAGCCGTCCTCATCCATTTTTGCGAGGTCGCCCGTACGGAGCCAGCCATTTATTATGGTTTTTGCCGTGAGGTCGGGGTTCTTATAGTACTCCTTCATAACTCCCATGCCCTTGACGACAATCTCGCCTACGGAACCCCGCGGCACATCTTCGCCCTGATCGTTGATGATCCGCGCATCCCACAGGAGTCCAGGCCTTCCGATAGCGCCTATCTTGCTTTCATCGGCAATAAGATTGTGGATAGTACCGGGGCCGGAGCTCTCACTTAAGCCATAGGTGTTATGGAACTGCAGGTGAGGGAAATACTCCTTGCATCTCCTGATCAGGCTCGTAGGTATAGGCTGGGCCCCCATCTGAAGGATGTGCCAGTGGGTGAGGTCATAGTCCTCTTTGCTGACCTCACCCTTGTCAAGGGCTCCCAGGATGTCAAGAGCCCATGGAACAAGAAGAAATGCGATCCGCAATGCCTCGCTGCTTAGGGTCTCGAGAATGGCTTTGGGGGTCACCGCTTCCGTCAAGAGGACCGTTTTCGCCCCGGTAAGCATGGAGCCGAGGAGATGACCCAGGGCCACATGGTACATAGGGGGCATCATGAGGAGTGAATCGTCCCTGGTAAGGGAAAGGCCCGTCACCTCGTTTACTGCTGCAGTAAAGAGGTTCTTGTGGAGCAAGAGTATGGGCTTCGGGGCACCCGTGGTACCTGAGGTAAAGTAGAGGCCGCATTCGTCCTCATCCTCAATCTCTACCTTCGGGAGAAGAGGAGAACTCTCGGCCATCATCTTTTTGGTACTTTCCATGTCTCCCCGTGCCATATCGCCCATAACAATAAAGGTATGGACGGTCGGCAGGACAGCACGCATGGCGTCAATCCTGCCGGCATATTTCTCTTCGAAGAGAAAACAACTCGGCTCGGCCGCATTTGCGCAATACAGGATATTCTCGTCGGTAAAACGGAAATTGAGAGGGTTGATCCATGCCCCCGTTTTGATGATGGAAAAAAATGCTTCGAGCCAGGCGATGGAGTTTCCTCCAAGCCAGAAGACCTTGTCGCCCTTCTTGACCCCCCGCGCAATAAGAGCGTTTGCTAATCTGTTTGTTCTCTCGTTGAATTCTTTCCAGGTAATCTCCAAACGTGCTTTTGATACAGGCCGTATCTCTACAAACGCGGCCTCATCGGCATAGGCGCGCGCATTGCGGTATACAAGGTCTACAATATTCATGGTGCCCTCCAATACTTCATCGGTAGTCTTATGTAATAGTTAATATTTAGTCTATTCCCTGATCCTCTGTCGCTGAGTCTCACTGAAGTCAGCGCTTGAGACCGATGAATTTGTATAGCATCTTTCAACCCGTGCTGCGTACAATTGCTCAATGAAAATGTTGGGTGCGTCACCCCTCGGAGCCACCTGAAATGTTGAATGGTGCATATCCCTTGGAACTGATGATTGCGCATCGTCCATCAAAGTAGGCCTTGAATTCCATACCGGCAGGGAAGGAGATCTCATAGCCGAAATTTTCACTTCGGTAAGTCTTCCAATCCGTTTCAGTGTTTTCGGCGGCACCCAACGTCCAGGCAAGCAGCATCGAGCACAAACCGACAATTAACGAAAGGGAAATGGTCTTGTATGCCACGGAGATATTCTCACTAAGAAGTCACTTTATCGCTGAATACCCTTCGAAACAAAGCATGGCCGTCAAAATTAACTAACGCTCTCTTTCAGGGAGAGGAATCTACCACCTCCCGCCAAAAAAATCACGCTTAAAAATTTGCACATTTCATCCCGTAAATTACGCCGACGGTCAAAAACTCCACCTTTCGATTGGTTATCAATATGGCCGATCTTGGTTAAATGCCAATAATCATAGGCTTTCTCGACCTACCAATACTTGCCTCGGTCAATTCCTTGCAATCCATTATTTCTGATTGAACTCTTTCAGAGGCTATGACTCATACTAATTTGCATTCATAGATATACTAACGATCCATTCGAAACCGGTTAGCCCTGCCACTGTATGATTATCCTTTTCCAAAGTCGCCAGGGAAGTGACAAGTTCATCTTCAACTGCATTCAGGCTATGGAACACCTT
>JAPLJV010000059.1 GCA_026388415.1 Deltaproteobacteria bacterium
TGCGAGTGCGAAAAACCGATCGTCTATCATCTGGTCAAGGACTACGACCTCATTGTCAATATCTTCCGCGCCAAAGTAACCCCGGAAGAAGAGGGCTATCTGGTGCTGGACGTCACGGGCACGGAAGAGGCGATCCAGAACGGCATCGATTTCGTCAAGACGTTCAATGTGACCGTCAATTACACCGGCAAGGGGGTCACACGCGACGAAGAGCTCTGTTCCCACTGCGGCTACTGCGTGACCTACTGTCCCACCGAGGCGCTGACCATCGGTGACAGCGCAACCCGCAAGGTCTCCTACCGGGAATCCGAATGCATCGAGTGCATGGCATGCGTCCGTATATGTCCCTTTGGGGCTTTCGCCTCGGCGTTTTAGTAAGTTAGAAATTATTTTTTGCGTTTTTCTACCCATCAAGGGGGGCACTGAAAAGAGTAGCAAAAAATAATTTCGTAAACTTACTTATCCCGTTTATCGGGGTTAGGTCTCCATGAGCCGCAAGCGGGTTTACAGAACGTTCATCCACAAGGAGGCGGTCTTCCGCATCTGCTGCGAAGCCTTCACTGCCGTCACGCGGGAGATCGTCCGGCAACGGGCAATCCTGGAAGACTATGTCCGGCGGGATCTCATTTTCAGGCATACACTGGAACCGCTCGAAGTTCCAGCCGACGCCCCCGAGGTGGCAAAGCGGATGGCCCGCGCGGCCAAGATTGCGGGCGTGGGGCCGATGGCTGCCGTAGCCGGCGCGATGGCCCAGCTCGCCGTCGAGGCTGGTCTTGAGGCCGGCGCCGAAGAGGCTATCGTGGACAACGGAGGAGATATCTATCTGAAGACCACCGGGCCGGTCGTCATAGGCCTTTTCCCCGGCGGTTCCGGAAAGATCGGCCGGCTTGCCTTTTCGCTTCAGGCATCCGACACCCCCCTTTCCATCTGCTCCTCCTCCGGGAAAATGGGTCATTCGCTCAGTCTGGGCCTGTGCGATCTGGCTACCGTGGTCGCGAAGGACGCCGCCCTTGCCGATGCCGTAGCGACGCGGGCCGCCAATCTCGTCAGAACCGTGGAGGATGTGGAAAAGGCTTTGGATACGATGGTGGCCATCGCCGGCGTGAGCGGTTTGCTGATCGTCAAAGACGGCCACGTGGGGTTGGCCGGCAGGGTTCCCCCTCTGGTCAGGATGGGCCGATAACGCGCCATCGAGCATCGCCTGATAGTAATGGCAATACAAAAGAAAAACGTTACAAATAGCTATTTTTTTGATCAAGGTATATTACTGAGCACCAGATGAAAGGTGGCGTTATTTGGGGATGATCGGGGGTGAGCATAACTTCCTGTACTACACACCTGCCAGTCGAACCGGATTATACATGATTTCAGATGGGAATGATGCCGTCCAACGTCATCTCAATTTTTAGTGAACATTAAAAAAATCCCTTGAGAGATAATAAGGATAAGAGTATCGGTTAACAAATGTGGTAAATGGTTGAGTGATTTATAACCCTACGCCCTGGGAGGGTGCTATGGACTGATTACTGAACCCCGTTTTCCAAAAGAGAGCGGGGCTTCCTTTTATGGAGTGCATCAATATGGCCGTGTGCCCGAATTGCGGTTATGAAAGACAAACAAAGGATGAGGGATTTTATGTTCTTGAATTGTCTGTTCCTGATGAGACAAAAGGTAAATACAAAGGAATTTTCGAGGAATCTGTGAAATCATTCTTACCGGAGAGATAAACGTCATGGAGATAAATGAACGGAGATAATATGTTTAGAATTAAGAGGTTATCCTTTTTTTTGTCGATCTGCTTTGGAATTATTTTCATACTATCCATAAGTTCAGCTTCTGCTTTTGCCGCGGAAGGGCCGGAAATATTTGTGCAAATGGGGCATTCCGGGATTAACTCTATCTCCTTTTCTCCAGATGGCAAGTATATCCTGTCAGGGAGTTCGGACAAGACTGCTAAACTTTGGGATGTTGCAACGGGTAGAGAATTAAGAACGTTCGCAGGTCATACCGACGGAGTTACCTCCGTGGTTTTTTCTCCAGAGGGGAAATATGCCTTGTCGGCAAGTCGTGACGGGACACTTAAACTCTGGGACGCGAACACGGGGCAAGCGATAAGGACATTTAAAGATGAGAGTCGAAACGTTGACTGTGTTTATTCCGTGGCGATATCCCCAGACGGTAAAAATGCCCTTGCCGGACACCAGAATGAACTTATCCTTTGGAACACAGCAACGGGGGAAAAGATTAGAAGTGTAAAGGAAGGAGGTGTTCACGCCATCGCATTTTCTGCCGATGGCAGGTATGCCGCAACAGGCGGCGGCAGTAGCCCGCTCAAACTCTGGGATGTAAAAACCTGGGCACAGATCAGAATATTAATATCTCCCGACCTGATTAATTCTGTTGCGTTTTCTCCTAACGGCAGGTTCGTTTTGGCCTCATATTGGGAAAGCTCTGGAAACCATCGTCATGTTACACTGTGGGATGTTAAAACCGGAAAGGCAATATGGACGTTGAATCCCACAAGTTCCGGCGCAGCGGCCTTTTCTCCCGATGGGCGATATGTTTTATCATTTTTTGATAAAAGACAACTCAATCTGATCGAAACAGAAACAGGTAAAGAGATCGCGGCCTTTTTAGTATCAGGAGATGACTATCATGCTGGGCCAATAGCCTTTTCGCCCGACGGAAGATATGTAATATCAGGGATGTCGGGTGGTATTATCAAACTCTGGGATATTGAAACACAAAAAGAAATGAGAGTCTTTAAAGGGTATATGAAAAAGGTTGCCTCTATAGCCGTGTCTGCTGATGGCAGGCGTGCACTTTCTGTTAGTATTGATGTTTTGGATAAAGACTATTTCGTGGTTTGGGATATAGTGGCAGGAAAAGAGGTGAAAACTTTTCCCCTGGGGGGGAACAATATTTCGACACACTTCCCTCAGGCAGCAGCTTTTTCCCCGGATGGAAAATATGTGCTCTCTGGAGGGAGAAATCTCAAACTTTGGAATGTAGAGACGGGGAAGGAAATTAAGTCTTTTGTAAAAGAAGTAAGTACTATTGGCGCGGTAGCTTTTTCTCCAGAAGGTAAGCAGGCACTATCTGAAAATGTGGAAGGCATCAAACTATGGGATGTCATAACCGGAAAAGAGATCAGGACATTCAGCGGCAGTAAACATCCTGGATCCGTCGTCTTTTCGCCCGACGGCCGTTATGCATTGTCGGGAAGCGAATATAATACCACCCTCAAACTATGGGAAGTATCGACAGGAAAGGGAATAAGGACATTCGCCGGGAAGCATTTTACAAGTATTGACTCCATAGCCGTTAGTCCTGATGGACGCTACGCATTGTCAGGCAGCGGCGATCGTACCATCAAGTTATGGGATATTTCAACAGGAAGAGAGATAAGACAATTTACCGGACATGCTGACTTTGTTTACGCTGTCGCCTTTTCCCCTGATGGTAAATATGTATCGTCGGGAAGTGCAGACAACACCGTTAAATTCTGGGACATTTCCACAGGACAAGAGGTATGGGCATCCAGACATTCCTCTTCCGTCGTCTCTATTGCGTTCTCACCTGATGGCAGATATGTCCTCTCCGGGAGTGAAGACGGCACGACTCGTTTCTGGGACAGTGCCACCGGCAAAGAGATTGCTCAATTCATCAGCTTCACCGACGGAGAATGGGTAGTCATCACGCCGAATGGATATTTTAACGCCTCACCTAATGGCGCCAAACATCTCAATGTGCGGGTCGGCAACAACGTCTACGGCATTGATCAGTTTTATGCAAAGTTTTACCGGCCGGAGCTTGTTCAGTTGGCCCTTGCCGGCAAGGAAATGCCCCAAGGCGAGTTGATTACGGATATTGCCGCCCAAAAACCCGCTCCCAACGTTCAGATCCTGTCACCCGTCACCAACAGCTCCGTGGACCAGGATAACGTTGCCGTCACCCTGAAAATCACGGACAGCGGCGGCGGGATCGGGATTGTGAATGTTTATCTTAACGGCGCTCAGGTCGCCAATGATACGCGGGGCGTCATCGTCAAGGGCAAGGCCTCGGCCAACGAAAGGATTCTGTCGTTCACCATACCTCTCATCAAAGGACAAAACGAAATCAGGGCTGTCGCTTTCAATGGGGAGAACTCCATGGAGTCGAATCCCGCCCTGATCAGCGTTATTTCCAGGGCCGCTATGCAGAAACCCAATCTCTATGCCCTGGTTATCGGCATCAATACATACAGGAACCAATCCATCTCGTTGACCTACGCGGTTCCCGATGCCATTGCCTTTGCCGGGACGTTGCAGAAGGTTGCATCCCCTTTGTTTGAGAAGGCTGACATCCGGACGCTGATTACGCCTGAGGCCACGACTAAAGAGGCCATCACCAAAGCCTTTGAAGAAGTACGGCAGATGGTCAAGCCCAACGACCTTTTTATATTCTACAATGCTTCCCACGGTATGGTTGACGTGGTGAATGGCGAAGAGCAGTATTTTTTACTGACGAGTAATGTCCGGCTCCTTTCCTCTCAACATATCAGCAAAGACGCCCTGAGTCACAAAGACCTTGTGAGTCTTATCGGAAGCATCCCGGCGCAGAAGAAACTCGTGATCCTCGACACCTGCAATGCCGGCAAAGGGGGCAAGGAAATTCAGATAGCTCTCTTGCAGCAGACACGAGGCCTCACCGACGCAACAGCGGTCAAGCTCCTGCAGCGGGCTGTCGGCTCATCAGTCTTTTCCGCTTCCGCCGATACGCAACAAGCACTTGAAGGTTATAAAGGACACGGCCTATTCACCTATGTGCTCCTGGAAGGATTGCAGGGCAAGGCGGACTTCAAGAAAGACGGTTTCATAACCGTGAAGGGGCTTGCCCTGCATACAGAGGAGCGGGTGATGACGCTCTCCGAGGAAGTCTTCAAGCGTCAACAGAACCCGATGATTGAGACGGGCGTAAATGATTTTCCGATCGGGAGGGTAAGGTAATTTTACGACAAGCCCGGTCATTAAATAATTAGCGACAGCGCCCTTTTGCTCGGTGATGTCAAAAGTTACATGAAAACCAGCGAAAGGAGGAGGGTTAAGATGAAAACAGCAAAGTATTTCACAAGAATAATGCTTCTGTTTATTTTTGGCATCTGTTTTTATTCCTGCATAGGCCCGGTTCCGGTTGATGTGGTAATGATAGACAATGAACTGTTTTTTGTGCTTGAGGAAGAGCATGAGATTACCTCCCTGGAGGTAAGTACTTTAATAGATAAAAACAAAAGTGGCCCTGATAAATGGAGGTACGAGAATCTTAAGGTGATGTGGTTGCTTGGTTATGATATGAAAACCGAGGTTAAGAAAAGAAAATATCTAAAGTTGCAACAGATAAGATACGGACAGAAGTTTGAAGAGTTTCAAATAACAAAAGGCCCTGTTGAACTGCAAAAAAACGTGGAATATTTTGTCAAAATCAACATGGGGAATAAATTCGCAGGAGAAACATTTATTATCACAAGTGACAACAAAATAGTTATGCCGTCCCCCAAGTTTGTTCGTCAGAAAAAACGCACTTATTCGGTTTCGGTTGATAAGGATGGCAATAAAACACTTATTCTTGAGCCTGTTTCAAAATAGGGGTGCATAAGTGGAAGGCAAGAAGAAATAAAGAAAGACCTTGATAACTTAAAGTGATTTTTCCATTGAGGCAACATTGTTCAGGAGCGAGGGCCGGTGTTCATCATTCCTCCGAACTGCTCCAAAACAATTCTGGCAAACTCCTCAGAGTTTAATTCCATATCCAGTTCCACGCCTTGATAGCCTGATCTCTTCCCGCGCCAGCTTTTTGCCGGTCTCTGTAAAAAACCAGGGAGCGATCTGCTGTTCCAGCCAATTGATGTGAGCGGTCCTATCTACCCGGAAACGCTCTATATCAATTTCTAAACCGACTTGATCAAAGCGCCACAGCTTATCCGCATCTTTGACAATTTCATCGCTGGGCGAAAGCGCCGTCAAGCGGGTATCGTGTCCCTCGATGATGGCCAGTATTTCCGCTGTCTTTTGCGGTTCATAATCCACCTCCAGTAAAATCTCCTGCGCCAGCTTTACCCCCTCAATCTCATGCAGGCGGGTCAGCGCCGGGTCAAACGTGGGCCCGAAGGCCTTCAACTGCAACTCCTCCGGCACCTTGCTCCAACCTACGTCATGGCAGATAGCCGCCGGTAAGGCTACCGAGGCATCGCCTGGCTCACTCGCAAGTAGCCGGGCCGCAAAACGATAAACGATTTCCGTATGAATATCGTTTCTGCGAGTATTCAAGTAGGGCTTGGCTAATTGAAAAATATGGCGGTACTCAGCGTAACCAATGTTGTCCTTAATTTCTTTCCGGCCCAACATCAGTCAAACATTCCCACCATGAGATTGATAATGTAGTCAACATCTTTGGACTTATCCGCTTTTGTATAATTCGCCGGTCTGGCCTGAACCCAGAATATATTTTCCGGAAAGGGGAGGTTTTTATCAACAACCCATTCCATATCCTGGGGAACACCGAAGTGGCTCTCTACATCAAGGGCGGTTTTGGCAATAGCGATCAGCTCTTCATCGTCGAGACAGGGTTTCTCCTGTAACTCTTCGGGGACTTGCACGTACTTTGTCCCGGAAACTTCCCGTACCACCATCCCCTGTTTACGGGTAACCACTCTGCTCACGATCTGCAAATCGTCTTTCTCCACTGTAAACAAATCGGGGGTGACCTCACCGCTGACGACGCTCTCTCCCAACCCCCAATTCCCTTCGATCACCACCTTCGTCGTATCTCCCGTCGTGGGCAATACTGTCAGGACAACGCCCGCCGATTTCGCATCAACCAGTCTCATTACTGCCACGCCGATGGGCGCCCACTCTACCGGCAGGCCCTTTTCGATCCGGTACATCATGGCCCGCACCGTATAAGAACTGCTCCAGACCTTCTTGATATGTTCAATAACCGCATCCGCTCCGGTAATATTCAGATACGTATCCATATGTCCGGGCATACTAACCACGCCGCTCGAACGGACCGCTACCGGTACGTCCGGCAGTCCCACCTTCAGGCACAACTCCCGGTAATAATTGGCTATCTCTTGCCCCATCGGCTCAGGCATCGCCGCAGTCTCAATGAGACGCTGGACGGCACGGCTCTCATCCTGGCATACTTCCACCCTTTTAGACATGTCAAGGCACGGCTCGATACGCTCCCTGACCAAGCGGGCCAGGCCGGTAAGATTCATGAACTCCTCAAATCCTCGCACAGATATGGCAAAGCCGTCGGGCACTCTCATGCCGATCTGACTCATCTCGCCAAGGTTGGCGCACTTCTTCCCTACCAGATCGTTACAATCGGCGCCCAGTTCTTCGAACCTATATATCCATTGCTCCATATCTAGGACTCTTCATCATCTTACCGACCTCCCCGGCCAATAACGTTGGGACGTGTTGCAACGTGCCCCTACAGCACTAATATCGCATCGGATATGTTGAGCTCCAGCATCTTGGTACTCGCGAGGAGCCGAACCAGATTCTTTTTTACGGCCTCGATATCTCCCCCCATTTTCTGGAGTTCTTCGGCGGCTTTCCTTATCTCTTTGATCTTGGCATCCATTTTTCTGATGTCGTACTTGGCTTTCATAATAAATTCTCCTAACCCCGCTACGCGGGACAAGCAAGTTTACGAAATTGCTTGCTGCATAAAGACGCAGCAAGCAATTTCTAACTTGCTAATGTTCTCTAAGATCCTTGAATCTCTTCGCCTTCAAGACGTACCTGGGCAAGCTTTCATAGGGGTGAATTTCCATTTTATACCCGAGATTCGTTTTGACCCGAAGCTGATCTTTTAAACGCCTGAGAATATCCGCTTCATTTTTCTCGCATCCCGGCTTGATCTCTATCCTAAGAAGGATATCATCAATGTCGCCCTTCTTGCTCACCACAACTTCGTATTCGTCACTAAGCTCCTCAAAGCTCCTCACCACTTCTTCGATAGCCGTCGGGGCCAGAAGTACGCCCTTCACCTTGGTAATGTCATCGGCCCGGCCGACGACACCACCGTCAATACTCCGGAAGGTGCGTCCGCACTCGCAGTCATAATCAGCCCAACGGATCACGTCTTTCGAGTCGAAACGGATGCAGGGCTTAGCAATCCGGTCCAGGGCCGTGATAATCATTTTGCCGTTCTTTCCGGGCGTATCTATGATTTCACCGGTATCAATATCCTCTATCTCGACGAGGAAGAAGGCCTCGTTTATGTGGAGGCCTTTCTGGAAGGTGCAATTGTAACTCCACGCACCTATCTCCGTGGCGCCGATGTGATCATATACCTTCGCTCCCCAGGCATCCTCGATCCTCTTCTTCGTGGTAGGAATGCTGGCGCCTGGTTCACCGGCGCAGGTGATTCTCTGGATGCCGATCGAGCGGGGATCAATCCCGATCTTTCTCGCCGTGTCGGCCATGCCGAGCACATAAGTCGGGGTAGCTCCGAAGGCGGTGCACTTGAGTTCCTGCATCTTCATGATCCGGGCCTCCGTGTCCAGCACACCGCCCGGTACGACTTCGCAGCCGAGCTTCTCTGCGCCATAGTGACAGGCCCAGAAGGCAACAAAAATGTTGTAACCGAAGGGGATAAACATCCTGTCCGTATCGCGGTAACCCTGGGCATAAAGTATATAGGCCCAGCACTCCGCCCACCATTCCCAGTCTTGCCAGGTATCGGCCTGATATACAGGGGTTCCCGTGGTACCGCTGGTTTGCCGGAACTCCGTAACCTGGCTGAGCGGCACAGCCAGCATATCACCATAAGGGAAGGGCGGCCGGGTCTGGACGTCTCTCAACATACCCTTATCTGTCTTGGGAACCTTTTTGATGTCCTCGTAGGTTTTGATGTCGCCCGGCTCCATGCCGGCATCCTGGTAAATTTTCCTGTAAAATGGCGAGTTCTCGTAAGCCCAGGTAAATATCCTCTTGAACTTCTTCACCTGAAGCTCCCGCAGCTTTTCGCGCGGCATCGTTTCCATGACAGGGTTCCAGTAAATACTTTCATTCTTGGCCATAGCATCATCCTCACTTAAAATTATTTCGTGCAGTCCTATGTCAGTCCCGATAACATGTCGGTGTTGTTATCCTTTGCCACCGGGACTATCCCCTATAGCGCTTTCGTCATCTCGCCTAAAAGATAGGCAAGCTCCACTCTCCCCGTCGGCGCCAGAATTCTGCTGCTGTAGTCGCCCGCAAAATTGGCCAGCAACCGGCGTCTCTGGAGGCGGTATTCATCCGTGATCATCGCCTTCGCAACATCCACGAGGTTGGTAGTGACTCCTTCCAAAAGAATGCGCAGGGTGTTGCCAATGATGACCTGCCACTCTGCATGAACCAGGATACCCAATTTTGCCAGCATTGGTATATACTCATTCTTCAGGAAGTCCGAGTATTCCGCTTCCGTACCCGGCACTAATTTAAAATACTGGTTAAATCGCCAAGTTCCGAGAGCCATGTTGTAATTAGCCATGGCCACCCGGCCCGTGTCCTTGAGGACGGCGTTGCTGTAACTGTGAACATATTCATGCAGCTCTTTAGTTACTTCCAGAAACTCATCGCCCTGCATGGCCTTTTGCAGGCTCACGAAATCGTCGGTCACTGCCGCGGAGGTGATCCTCGGACCGGATCCCAGAATAACATGGAATCCACCGATGACGTTGAGACCCATCCTCGTCATGGCAGGGAGATGTTTCCGCAGGATAAAATTAGAGTAGTCAACCTCCTTGCCCTTTCTGACTTCAAATTGCTGAACGAACAGAAACATAACTCACCTCCACTTAAATTATAACCTGCCTTGCCGGGATGCGGTTACGACAGAATTACTACTGTTCCCAGATTGGCATCTACCTTTATTCTCTGGCCCGATTTAATCTTCGTCGTTCCTTCGAATACGTTCATCACCACGGGGATGCCGTATTCTCTGCCTACGATGGCGGCGTGGGAGAGACTGCCGCCTCTGTCCACCACCACGCCCTTGATCATTCCGAAGATCGGCGTCCAGGCCGGCGATGTACTCACCGCTATGAGGATATCCCCACGCTGTATGGTGGCGAGATCTTCTTCCTTGAAGACGACCCGGGCGATGCCTTCGGCCACACCGGTGGACCCGCACGTTCCGAAGAGGTCGGCCTTAATATCAGGTCGGGCCGTCGGCATTGTGCCTACGACTACTTTGAGGGCGATCGGGTCCATGGCTTTTATCATCATATCCATGGCTTGCGGCATACTGAAACCATCCCTTAAAATGATGGGCGGGTTCCCGTCCTTGTTCCACTGCGTCCATTCGGCCCGGCGGCGATCTACAATACCCTTAAGATTAAATCTCACGGGGTTGATTCCTGCCTTGCGGACTTCATCCGGCATGAGGAAAAAAATGTCATCCCGTTCGGCGATAGTTCCCGCGGCCGCAAACCGCTTGCCAATATCAATACATGTCTTGCGCAGCAGAGCATGGGTACTCTGGTCGAGGTAGTGGTTATGCTCTTCACTGAAACGGCTGCAGTTCTGAGCAATTTTCATAAGCGTGGAAAACCATCCCCTCTGTTCGGGTGAGACCTTGTTCAGCAACTCCACTTCTGTTTTTTTTCTTTCCTGTTCGAGAGACAATCTCTTCTTTTCGAGATCAAACGCCTCTCCCGCCTTCAGATAAACCAACACCTTGTCGAAGGCCTGAGCTATATCTTCCGACCACGTGGGCAAGCAGATCTCTGCCATTCTTTCCATCCGCCAGCCGGCTTTCGTGTCCAGGAACACCGCGAAGTCTTTGAGAAAATCGCGCCCCTTGTCGGTTGCCTGGAGCTTGGCCTCCCAATCTTTGGGGGCAGTCGCCTGCAGTGTTGCTTCCATGCCGATATCCCTTAACTTCTGGGCATAGTCGCACAGACCGCGGTCAACACGGAAACTCTCATTATCGAAGCCACTCATGAGCTTCTGGAAATCAGGATGGGTATCATCAATGTTCAGCAGATGCTTGCAGAGCTTTTCAAACAGTACGAAGGGCGTGTAGGTGCCGTACATCATATACATGTGGATTTCCCACATTCTACGGCATGTGGCGATTGCGTATTCGAAGTTTTCCAGGAGTTCTATCTGGGTCGCTTTTTCGCCGTCCACCGCCTTAATTTTCCGGTAACGGACGAACAGCTCCTCCAGTAAGCCCGTCCAGAGTTTGTCATAGTCCTCCACGAAAGGCCGGATCGCCTGACTGAACTTCGCCTCCCGGGCCCGCTTTTCTTCCTCCGAGCCCACCAATAACAGCGTCAGGTAAGCGCCGCCATCTTTAAAACGCCAGTCCCAGCCATTGACGGTGGGCAACTGCAGAGTCTCAGCCCCGTACTGCATCCCGTGACGGCAGAAATTGATCCAGAACCACCCGAACATCGGCGTCCAAGGAGGAACAGAGTGGGTACCGTCAAGAAACCAGGCGGGGGACTGTTCAAGATCTGTTTTCTCATCAAATTCAAATCCCGGCACACAATCATAAATCTTCATCGCATGCTCCCTGCATAATTACTTCTGGGGACAGAATTCAATTCTGTCCCCAGGGGTTAAATGTCTTACAGCTTCTTAGTGCATGGCCCGTCCACCATCCACGAGTATTATCTCCCCCGTGATAAAGTCAGCGTCATCAGAAGCCAGAAAAAGTGCCGCTCCAACGATGTCTTCGGCCGTGCCCAGTCTCCGGAGCGGTGTCTTCGATGTGTCATATTTTGTCACATCCGCTATGGTGCGGCTCGCCTCGGTGTCGGTAAAACCCGGCGCTACTGCGTTAACCGTGATGTTGTTCGGTCCCAGTTCGGCGGCCAGAGCCCTGGTTAATCCCACCACCCCGCCTTTGGAGGCAACATAATGGACAAAACCATTAGAACCGGTGAAAAATACCTCGGAGGTCAGGTTGATGATCTTCCCCTTCCCCTGTGCCTTCATACTGGGAAAGACCGTCCGGGCACAGATCCAGGGTCCCTTGACGTTGATGTTCATCATCAGATCCCACTCTTCAGGCGGGACCTTATCGAAGGGTTTCCGCTCGATGCCAAAATAGTAGGCGGCATTATTGACCAGTACATCTATTCTTCCGAACTTCTTCAAGGTCTCATCAGCCACTTTCTGCATATCATCGAGTTTCGTAACGTCCGCCTGGAAAAAAATACATTCCGCGCCTTTGGCTTTTACTTCCGCTGCTGCTTTATTGAGGCCATCCATGTCTTTCCGAGTCACGAGTACCAGCCGGGCGCCTTCCTCGGCAAACCTCACGGCAAAGGCCTTGCCCAGCCCTTTCCCAGCTCCCGTAATGATTACCACTTTCCCCTCTAATCTTTTCATAGGTTATTGATATTACCTCCTTTAATGATTTTTACTCACATCTAAGATTAAGATGTTCACGTTTTAAGTGTTGAAGCGCTGTCAAGTTTGACAACAAATCGTCCCTCGCGTATGCCCATACCCCTGGCGACCGGATCGCACTTGATTTTCAAAAGGTAGAGCGCAGGCTTTCCCTGTGTTTCTCCACGCAGGGCATCATAGTTTCCGGTTCCTTTCGAAATCACGAGATCGCTCTCACGAAAAGCCCGGTCGGCGGCAGAGTTGCCTTTCCCGGGGACAAAAACCTTGTTGACCGTCACCACCTTATCTGCCGTGCGGTCGAGGTTGTAAAAGACCGCATCCGCCCGCGTAGCATCCTCAAAATAAGCCGGTTTCTTAACCACCAGGGTTACGTTCTTGCCCATTTCCTTCAGTTGTGTCACCAGGAGCGAGTCAAAACCGATCTCGCCTGCGTTATCGGTTACATAGAAGATATGGCGTGACTGGAGAGCGGCTTGGTACACGTCGCCCACAACGACGGGCAAGGGACCCGTCCCATCCATAATGGCAAGGACTTCCGGAAAGGCAAAGGCTTTCCCCCCGGTGGGTGCGCCCATGGGGGATACGTTCCCGGCGGCAGCAAGAAAACATGCCCTTTTGAACCTTCCCGACGACGTTCTGGCCTTATTGATATATAATTTAGCCTGCGGCAGTAATCCCGCGACGTACTCATTCGTCTCCTGCTTGATCCCCTCCCAAAAATCCGACTGCGGGGTAACAAACTCGTAGATTAATTCCACCGCCTGGTTACACAGGACACCCATGTTGGCAGAGGCCTTGATTTCGTGGGAAAGGAGCCGGGCGATATTCTTGAACAGTTGGGGAATGTCCTTATTCCCATTCTGCGCTATCGCCCGACCGTAAACCCACTCCAGAATACACAATCCACATTTTACGTCCGGTTTCATGTGCTGGCCTCTATCCGGTATTTTCTTGTCATCCCCGAGTGCTTTTATCGGGGATATTGCTACCAGCCGCGTTCTTCCCAGGGCTTGTATTTCAGACCCAGATCCTCGGCAATAACCTTATAACAGTTGTAACTGCTGCCGCGACCGATGCCGTGGCCAGAATGCGCCGCCGATGAACAGAGGTAGTAATTCTTCACGGGCAGACGATAACCCGATATCTCCGGGAAGGGTCTCAATCTTCCAGAACACTCATAGTGGGCATCGAGCGCTCCCCAACCGCCCTGAGGCATACAGGGATTTCTGTTGACCACATCGTCCGGCGTGGCAATCCATCCGGAAATGAAGTTATCCATCGTCACATTGGGGGCGTATTTACCCCATTCTTCCACCATGCGGAACTCAATCTCTTTCTTCATTCTCAGCCACTCTCTCTCCGAGAATTGTCTCCAGGGACACGTGAACTCCTCTACGAGGGCCGCGAATCTCCCTGCCGGGGCGCGTGTCTTATCCCACTGTACGTCCGGCGCCACCAAGAGATAAAGCTGATCGGCAATCCCTTTTTCCCAGCGTTCCTTCTGATAACGGCCGCTCAGGAAATACTCGGGATCCGCCTTGCCGAAGTATAACCTGGGAACCATTCCCAATTCCGCGTTCATCGGGTACACGGGGGCTTCCATCAGGGCAATATTCCCCCACATAAGCTGAGTCCGCTCATAACCCTTTTCTTCCAACGTCGCCGGTTTTACCTTCAGTTTCTGCGCCTTATCCCAGAGCTCATCGGGCGTCCACTCCTTGCCCACGGCTTCCAAGGTTAGTTCTACGCTCAAATCGCTCACGACGATGTCTGCCAGCACCCGGTCGCCATTCTTCAATTCGATTCCGTAGGCCTTGTTGTTATCTACCAGGACTTTCTTTACTTCGTTGAGAACAAAAAATTCTCCTCCGTACTGCTCAAAAGCCCGGAGAAGGGCATGGGTAATACTGTGCGTCCCGCCCGTTACGATCGCCGCGGCATCCATGGAGAGGATGAGGCCCAGGGCGTGAACATGCCAATATGGTCCCGGTCTGTCGCAGGGCAGCAGGCCGTTGGAGGTCTGGATAGCCCGCATGTAGAAGGTCTGCATCTCAGGACTCTTAAACATCCTGGTGGCGATCTCTCCGACGGTTGCCATACACATATCTTTATCCAGACCATCTTTCGGATCGTCAAACAGTGCCTCGAGGGGATCAGGTCCCGTGCCCCATTCGCCAGGTCCCGTGTAACGGTAAAGTCCAAAAGCCTTTTTCCACTTATTTTTGAAGCGCCTGATGATATCCTCAACCGTATTGGCATCGTCCTGGTTGATCTTGGCAATCTCTTTGATCGTGTAGTCGGCCGCCGACTGCGAGAATTCCGCCCGGCCCGTGAGAGGATCCACTACCGGAAAGATCGTTTTTCCCATAATGTAGCTACCGTCAGGATAAATCCACGCCTCGTTGTTCTCCGGGAACAGGTAAACCAACCCGTAGTCTCGCAAATTAAAATCGGCGTACGCCGGATTCGTATAAAATCTCGTAAAGTGCGCACATACATTCTGTATGAAACCCGGCAGCGGCAACTCTTCACCGCAGGCGCCTCCACCCATCTCGTGCCACCGCTCAAACATTGCTGTCTTGAGACCGGCCCGCTGCAGATAACACGCGATTATAGTTGCGTGATGCCCACCTCCGACTACAACTGCATCATACTTTTTATCTGGCATAATACCCTCCCTGTACATGTATCCTTATGGGGACAGAATCGAATTCTGTCCCCTGTAATGTTAAAAAATCACTTTTTCCTTACGGGAATGGACATGGGACCTGCTGACGCCGGTCCGGAGCCAACAGCTTTCGACGGAACGGCCGGAGCCGACAGGTTCGCGGCGGCGGCGTCAGACTTCCCGGCCGACGCTGCCACATTATAATCCGGTCCCTTCATAAAGAGGAACTTAAGGCATTTGAAAATCAGTCCCGGACTGCTGAGGATGATCATTATCATTTCCCTTAAATCAGGCGGGTCAACAAATGCTCGCACCGTCCAGTGAACGGGATTAGTAATTTCGACCTCCACCAGGAGCCGCATCGGTTCTTTAGAACCGTCTGTGGGCTGCTCCAGGGTTGAGGGGACTACAGTAGTGGTGATAATCTTGTCGATTCTCCCCGTCAGCAATGTCCTACCTAAGCCGGTGGATCTTACAAACATGGCATTCTCCTTTCTATGAAATTAAAATAACCCGAGGTCTCTCGCCTCTTTAACGCCGCGCGGCTCGGGCCACCATTTCTTGACCCCCAGATCCTCGGCAATCTTTTCGGCGGCGTTGAAGCCGGGCCCATAGGTAATCATGCCGCCCGAATGGGTGGATGATCCGCCGATGTAGAGCTTCTTTATCGTCGTATCATGCTGGCTGCAGTATTCGTTGGGCCGGAAATAACCCATCTGCAACGGAAGATAGGCGCCCTGTTTGAAACAACCCTGCTTCATGTCGGGGAACTTGTTTTCCGTATCTAACGGCGTGCCGATGTAATCCCAGACGATCGAATCCTTGTTCATGTTCGGCGCGTACTTGGCAAGGGTGGCCTTGCATTGTTCCGCATAGGGCCTTCTCATCTTGTTCCACGCCAAGGCGCCTCCGTCTTTCAGGTTGTAGGGGGCGCACTCCATAGAAATGAGACCGATATGTTTTACGAAGCTGCCGGGATGGCGATGCATGCGGACCGGGTCATGGATGGACGGAAAGCAGCAGTTGAAGCCGCCGTTGTGCAGTTCCCCTCGCTTGGAAGCCTCAAAGTGGTTGATCAGGTCCTGCTCGCATTCATAGTCCATAACATAAATCAGGGCATCGGCGAGTTCCGGATGCTGATCGAATATCTTGAAGTGTGGTCGCTCCGTAAGGGCCAGATGGACGGTGAAAAAGCTCATATCGGAATACTTCCACTGATCCAGCCTGGTTATCATTTCCGGTTCAAGATACTCCTTGCCCACATAGTCATAGAAGGTCTGATGAGGGTTAAGGGTGCTGCAAACGAATTTGCTGGCCTTGATTATCGTCCCGTCATCAAGTTCCACGCCTTTGGCTTCATTGTTTTCGATGATGATTTTTTTGATTACGCAGCCGCTGATTACCCGGCTGCCGTTCTCGGAAATATACTTTCCCATCAGGTGGGCCACATGATGCGAGCCCATGTGACTCAGGCGGAAATGCCACCCCCGGTTGATCATCAGGGGCACCAGATAACCCAGACCTTCGAGGTCGTAATCCAGCCCCCACATGGTGGCAAGATAGAGAAAGAGTGTCCGTACCTTGTCGTTTTCAAACCAGGTGTCAACGATCTGGCGGGGCGTGTATCCCGTCAATTCGTCATCCCACTTCGTCGCCGGATGGAGCTCCAACTTGGCCGCCTGCTCCAAACTCGGCAGCGGATTGACGTAACTTGCCGGAGCAAGGAAAACATCCATCGCCTCATCGGAAATGCCGACGAAGTTGAGGAAGGACTCGGCATCCTTCTCAGAAAACTTTCTAATGGACTCGGCTGACTTTACCGGGTCACTGTACAGGGCCAAGTAGGTGCCATCCTGAAAGGGCATGACGATCTGGAGATCGGGATATATCCATTTCAGGTCATACCTCGTTTCGAGCTCGAAATCCCTCAAGGGCGGCGCGTACTCGCACATCATGTGGTAGATGGCGTGACTGTCCACCAGCATGCCCGGCAGCAGCAGGTTTTCCGTGGCCAGCCCCCCTCCGATCTCGTATCTCCTCTCCAGAACCGCAATTTTCAACCCTGCCTTGGCGAGATATCCCGCCGTAGTGAGTCCATTTGGACCGGCGCCGATGATAATGCCATCAAATTCCAATTCCCTCATAGTTCCGCCTCCTCACTGTTTCAATAACTATTTTTCTATCACCATTGTACTATAAAAAATAACTGGCCTGTTAAATCTTGGTGCGTGTTTATATTTTAAATCTTGACAGGTCAAGACAATTAATTTTATAGTTTGCTTAATTAAATTGTAACACCTCGGGTTGTTCGGAATGATGAATCTTAATCAGTTGCGGGCGTTGTACTGCGTTGTCAAGCAAGGCACCTTTGCCAAGGCAGCGGCAGAGCTATGCGTCACCGAGCCGGCCGTTTACATCCAGGTGCGCTCCCTGGAGCGTGATATGGGCTTCACCCTGCTCGACAGATTCGGCAAGGAATTGCGTCCCACCGAGATCGGCAAGCTTCTCTTTGATTACGCCGAGAAGATATTCAGCCTCGTCGAGGAAGCGGCGTATGCGGTGAAGGAGCTGCAGGATCTCAAAAAAGGCTGTTTACGCCTGGGCGCCGCCAAGGCCCTGGCCCAGTACCTCTTGCCGGTCATCGTCTCTTCTTTTCAGGACCGGTACCCGCATATAGCCGTCCACCTTGACGAAAGGAGTTCCCGGGGGCTGGTTGACGGCATCCTGCACCATCGGTTTGAGCTGGCAATTGTAGCCAGGGTCCCCTACCCGGAAAGTTTGGCCATCATACCTTTCACAAGAGACGAGCTAGTCCTTGTGGCTTCACCGCGCAGTAAGTTGCTCAAGAAAGCCAGGGTGACCCTTCAAGATCTGACCACAGAGCCCATCATTCTCACCGACGCCAAATCGGCCACCAAATTTACCATCTGGCATGAATTTGAGCAGAGAGGTCTAACGCCTGCGTCCATCATTGAAGCCGGGAATACGGAATTCATCAAGTCCCTGGTAAAAAAAGGCAAGGGATATGCCTTTCTTTCCAGCATCTGTGTCAGGGAGGATATACGGAATGGGACGCTCGTTGCCATACCCCTTGATGAAGGCAGCATTACCATGGGCATAGATATCATCCATCTGAAGGGTAAGACACTGTCCCCGGCGGCGGCGACATTTCTCTACTTTCTTCAGGAAAACAAGGGATCACGCAACTTGACAACGCTTGCGGATGATTTGTTGGAAATGGTTTAAACGGCCCCGGAAGGAAGAATATGTTCAGTATGAATCCCAAGCCCTGGACGCTGATATCCACTGAGCGCAGTAAATCCTGTCGCATCTTCGACCTGCGCACGGATCGGGCCTGCTCGCCACGCACCGGCCAGGCTCATGATTTTTTTATCATTGAGTCGTCGCCGTGGGTGAATATTCTGCCGCTGACGCCCGATAACAACGTCGTCATGGTGCGTCAGTACCGCCATGGCACGCGCGAGGTGACGCTGGAGCTTCCGGGCGGACTCGTGGAAAGCACTGATTCACCGGCGAGCGCCGCCTTGCGGGAGCTGCAGGAAGAGACGGGCTACGGGGCGGATGCGGTTATTCCGCTTTCGTCCGTCCATCCCAATCCGGCCCTGCAGAATAATCTCTGTTACGCATTTCTGGCCGAGAATGTTTACTCCATTGGTGCTCAAAAGCAGGACGAGCGGGAAGATATTGCCGTCGTACTCGAACCGCTGGCCGACATCCCGCGCCTGATCAGGGAAGGAGTGATTACGCACGCCCTTGTTGTTGCGGCCTTTTATCGCTACTATATCGAGTATAAAATTTGATTGTCTCGCCAAAGGTCAAAAATGCCCAAGAATCGTCATTCCGGTGAACACCGGAATCCAGAAATTTCAACGCGTTACAAAAACACTGGACACCGGTTTTCACCGGTGTGACGACTTTTGTCGAGGTCGTCAAATTTTGTGCCTTTTTTCCTTAACCAAAGCCATGCTCACCACCGCCACCAAGGCCAGGAGCGCCGAGAGCATGAAGGTCAACTGGTAATTGCCCGTCCGGTCAAAAATCAACCCGGCCATGAAAGCCCAGAACCCCCCGCCCAGAAAATGCGCTGCATTGATCAGACCGGTAATGGCGCCCAAATGCGCTGTGCCGAAGAGTTTCCCGATCAGCATCGGCGTGAGGGGCGCCGTGATCAGATGGGTGAAGCCAAAGGCCAGGGCAAAGACGTAAAAAGACATGGCGCTCTTGTATCTTAAAATCAGCATATACAGGCAGATCCGCAGGGTAAAGGTGAGGATGATGGGGATCTTGCTCCCGATAAAATCAGCGGCCGGCCCCGCAATGAGGATGCCGGCCAGACTCATGAGCCCGTACAACCCAAGCATTTTACCCGCCACCAAGGGCGGAATACCGTAGTCGGTAGCCAGGGGAATCAGGTGGGTGGTGGCAAAATAATCTCCGCTGCCGCAGATCGCCATAACGATCAGGAACAGCCAGAAGGAAGATGTGCCCATGGCCTGCTTTAGGTTCATGTCCGGAGAAATGATATTCGTGCCCGTGCCAATCTCGTGGGTCAGGTCTTTCTTTTTTGCCTCGGCCTTATCGCGGCCAAACGGCATCAGGCCCAGATGGGCGGGATCGCCCTTGATGACGAGCCAGGCAAGCGCGGTATTCACCACGAGCATGATAGTTCCGATATAGAGATAGGACGATCGCCAGCCCAGATTCAAGACCAGAGAGCTGAAGAGCGGAATCAGGACAAACTGCCCGATCGAGTTGCCCGATATGGCGAGGCTGATGGCGAGGCCGCGCCACTTGTCAAACCATTTGCTCGTCAGGGTCGCAATCATGGGAACCGACGTCCCGGCCATGCCGAGGGCGGCCAGGATTCCATAGGAGAAAAAGAATTGGCCGAGGGAATTAATGAAAGATGTCAGGGCAAATCCCGCCGCAATAAACAGGGTGGAGACCAGGATGACCCACCGGGGGCCGAAACGGTCATACAGTTTGCCCACGATGAACAGAGCCAGCGCAAAGACAGCCATGTTGACAAAAAAGACGGCCGAGACGGCCCCGCGACTCCAGCCGAATTCGGCAATGATGGGCTTCATCATCACGCCAAAGGCATACCGGGCGCCGGAGTTGAAAAAAAGAATCCCGAAGGAAGCGGCGACGATATACCAGCCGTAGAAGATGCGATTATGTTGTCTGTTATCAGTCAAGAGCTTCTTGGTGGAATAAAGGAGTTAGAAATTCTCCCCTCCCACGGGCGGGAGGGGAGAACAGGAGAGATTAATTAAAACGCGTACATGAATTTAAGCCAGAGTTTGTTGCCTTCCACGGTGTTTTTCGCGTTCGAATCCCACTGATACTTGGCGTTGAAAAACATATTCTTGTAGTTATACTGGATTGCCGGTCCATAGGAAATAGACTGGAGTCTATTACCGTCCGTACCAACCGTGACACCATTGACTTCATCATCGGTAATCTGCCTGTGATAAAAACCGTTCAAGCCGACATTCCAGTTGCCGAAATGCTGACCGATCAGATAATCCAAAAGGAATTCATTACCCGATTTGTATTTGGTATCATTGTTTTCCGTATTAAAGAAGTACTGGAACTTGCCCGAAATCTCGAACCCGCCGTCGCTGATATAGGTAGCATCCAAGATGGGAGCGATGGTCCAGTAGTTGCGGCCGATGCTGGATTCATCGTACTGGTCATACTGCCCCGTCGGCGCCATGAAGTCAACCGTTCCGACAAGGTGCATGTTCTTGCTGAAATGCCAGCCAAGGATCGGGCCGGAGAACTCAATGTCGCCAAGGCCAGAAGATTTTTTATCTACACCGGCTGCATCGATTTTTACCTTCTGATCAACCAATGGCACAATAACATGCCAGGCCAAGTCGGCGCCCAAGAGTTTCATTTTGGAGACATAGATGAAACGGAATGCCAAGGCATTCGCATCCAGCTTGAAACCGATGGGGATATCGTTACCATCATTATCTTTGAGCTTATTGGCGGAATAATTCACATAGTAAACAATAGGATACATCCCCGGAGGAGGCAAGGCGCCAGACATGAAATCTTCATTGCCACCAACATAATGGGACCCCCCGCCTTCCGTCGCAAATACCGGCGCACCAGAAAGAACCAATGTTAATACAAATGCCATTAAGATTAACTTGACAAAATTACCGCTCATACTACCATTCTTTTTCATACTCCCTCCCTTTGTTAAGTTGAAATGCTAACCAATTCTGATAACAACTCTCCTGACTGCGGACTATAGACGAGGACATAATTGTCTGTCAAGCAAATTTTATCAATTTATTATAATTTTCTTAACAATGCTTGAGCGGCATTGTGAATGATATCCCAGGAGCCGCTGAAGGGCGGGGCATAGGCAAGATCAAGGTAGCCAATTTCTTCGAGGCCCAGACCAGACCACAGGGTGGCAGAAAGGGTGTTGATGCGGCTGACGACACCGGCCTCACCGACCGCCTGGGCGCCGATCAGCCTGGCCGTAGCCCTGTCGGCAATAAGCTTGAGACCTATCTTTTTCGGATCTGGCAGGGAGTTGGCGATGGCATTTCCCCAGGAGATCACGCTGACAGGATGGAAACCGCTTGCCCTGGCCTCCTGTTCAGTAAGGCCCGTTGCCGCCGCCGCCAGACTGAAAATCCGGAAAGACTGGGCCCCGACAACACCGGGGAAGAGCATGGGTTTGCCGCCGATGTTGCTGCCGGCAACGCGGCCTTGCTTGTTGGCGATGTCGCCCAGGGGAATGTTGCCCCACCGCTTGCTGACCCTGTTAAATGACTCGCAGCAGTCGCCGGCGGCATAGATATTTTCTACGGAGGTTTGTTGGGAGAAATTAACGGCAATAGCGCCGGACTTACCAATGGCCAGACCCATCGCCCGGGCAAGGGTAGTATCGGGTCTAACGCCGACTGCCAGAAGGATCAGATCGCCCTCCGTGGGGCCATGATTCGTGTTCAAGCGTAACCGGTAGGCAGATCCTTTCTCGATGGACCGGATTTCCGTATCCGTAGTGAAGGCGACGTCATGCTTTTTGAGTTCGTCTAAAATAATCAGGCCCAATTCCGGATCCCAGCGGTTGACGGGTAGCTTGCCCCGGAGGACAATCTCGGTGACAATTCCCTTCGTCACGAAAGCCTCGCAAACTTCCATGCCGATAAAACCGGCCCCGATGATGATCGCCTTCCGGCAGGGCGTTTCTTTGAGGTAGTCTTTTATCCTCAGGGCATCGCTCAGTCTTTTAAGGAGAAACACCCCTTCCATATCCTCTCCGGGTATGCCCGGCATGATGGACGCTGCTCCGGTTCCCAGGGCGAGGAAATCGTAGGGGAGGGAGGCGCCACCGCCAAGACGGATAACCTGAGCAACCGGATCTATCTCTTCGACCCTGGTATTGATAAGGACTTCAATTCCTGATTCCCGGAATTTTTCCGGGGTGCGTGCCGTCAGTTTCCGTTCATCCTTGATTACATCACCGATGTAATAGGGCATGGGTCAGGCGGCGGTTGCTACATGTGGCCCCTGCTCGATCATGGTGATAGAAAGACCGGGGTCGCTTCTTTTTGCCTCGGCAGCTACGGAACCGCCCGCGGCGCCCGCGCCGACAATGACTAATGTCTTGCTCTTGCTCATAGATAATCCTCCCCCTTATTTCCCCACTGGGAGCGTAGAAATTCTTCCAGTTCCCGATCAAAATGCGTAGAAATATGGCCCTCCCTCACGGCGTCCTCTTTTTTTGTCCCGGTGGATATATAGTCGTTTTTAGACGGTTAAGCAACCACTTTATAAAGCCGATTATTATTTCTTTTGTGAAATTTGACCGACATATCAGGTGATCGGCACTGTTTCATTTCTCGAAAAAATGAGATATAGAAAAACAAGTTTGAGTAATCCCTAAACGTCTTCTACGTCGCCCGAAGGTATCACAGTAATTAAGGAAAACCTCGACACTTTTCAGAAAGGGGAAAAAGATGAAACAGAGGAAAACAGAATGCCCCGGCAAATTAAAATATCTTGCCGGTAAAAGGATTCTTCCCGAGCCAATCTCAGGGAAGACGGATATCGTGCAATTGATTGATAACATGGATGCCTACAACGGCGGGCGCTTAAGGGCCGCCTGTCAGTTGTTGAGAGACAAATATTCCGCCAATGACGTCACCGTGGGGTTAAGTCTGGCAGGGGCGCTGACCCCGGCCGGTCTGGGGCCTGCGGCGATTATTCCCCTGATGAACCACGGTTTTGTTGACTGGATGACCGCCACGGGCGCGAATATGTACCACGATCTGCATTTTGCCTTCAACCTGCCGATGCATCGCGGCACTCATGTTGTCAACGATGTTGATTTGCGGGACAAGGGAGTAACCAGGATTTATGATATTCTGTTTGATTATGAAGACGTGCTGATGGAAACGGATCGCCGCTTGAGAAAAATCCTGCTGCAGCCGGAGTTTCAGAAAGAAATGGGAACCCGTGAATTTTATTACCACCTGGGAAAGGTGATGAATGAATACGAAGAGAAAAACAAACTGGGCGAAGTAAGCGTCGTTGCCGCCGCCTATAGAAACGGGATTCCCGTTTTCACCTCCTCTCCCGGTGATTCCACTATCGGCATGAATGTCGCCGGCCTGGAGCTTTTAGCGGAAACCGCCGGACTGAGAGATAAATTCAGACTGAAAATTAACTCAAGCATGGACGTCAATGATTCAACCGCCATCATCTTGAATGCCAAGCGTTATGAACAGGGAAAAACCGGCGTTATCCTGATCGGCGGCGGCAGCCCAAAAAACTTCATGCTCCAGACGGAACCGCAGATTCAGGAAGTCCTCATGATCCCCGAAGTGGGGCAGGATTATGACATCAATATTACCGATGCCAGACCGGATACGGGCGGATTGTCGGGCGCCCCGCCCAGCGAGGCGGCAAGCTGGGGCAAGATAGACCCGACGAAGCTGGAAGAAGCCGTCACCGCCTATCTCGACGTTACGGTAGCCTTGCCGCTGATGGTCGCCTATGTCACGCATACTACCAAGCCCAAAAAACAAAAAAGGCTTTATCACCGGGGGGAAGAGTTGCATGCAAAGCTGGTTAAATCTTATCTGGAAAATAACAAAGAAGTGGAATCTTTGAAAAAACTTATGAAAAAGCTCCCGGTATAAAGGTGGAAAATGGCCATGAAAAAGCAATTTATCAAACTTATCGAGCAGTACGGGACACCCTTATTTATCCTGGATCACAAAAAGCTCAGGGATAATTACCGGACCTTCAAAACAAATCTGCCCAGGATTCAATGCTATTATGCAGTCAAGGCCAATTCCCATTCCGAGATCATCAAGACCCTGTTCCTGGAAGGGTCGAGCTTTGACGTCGCTTCCTACAACGAATTCATGCAGATTTACGAATACATTAAGCATTTCGAAGAAAAAGATAAGGACTTCTTCATCTGGGACAAGATTATTTTTTCCAATACCATCAAGGACAAAGAGACACTCAGCAAGATAAAACGATACCGCCCCCTGGTCACTTTCGACAACCGCGAGGAGTTGAAAAAAATAAAGGATTACTGCGACACGGCCGGTTTAATTCTCCGGCTGAAGGTGCCAGATTCGGGCTCACAGGTCGAGATGAGTTCGAAATTCGGCGCCGAGCCAGGAGATGCCGACCTTCTGATCCGCCAGGCAAACGATGCGGGGCTTGTGGTGGAAGGGCTGAGCTTTCATGTGGGCAGCCAGTGCACCAATTTTGACAATTACACGGCAGCGCTCGCCATTACATCGGCAATACTCAAGGATGCCCGGCAAAGGGGCTACCACCTGAAAATCATAGACATCGGCGGCGGATTTCCCGTGCCCTATGATGCGCAGATGCCTGAATTCGAAAAGCTGGCGAATGTCATTAATGCCGAATGTCAACGACTTTTCCCGTCAGATATCGAGATTATAGCGGAACCGGGGAGATTCATCGCCGCGACGGCAGCAACGCTGATCACCGAAATCGTCGGCAAGTCCAGGCGAGACGGCAAGATGTTTTATTACATCAATGACGGCGTTTATCATACCTTTTCGGGCGTTATTTATGATCATTGGCTCCCCAATTTCACTTCTTTCCGGCAGGGGGAAAAAGAGGTTTGTGCGGTGGTCGGACCGACCTGCGACAGTTTTGACAAGATATCCCTGTCCGTTCAGTTGCCGGAAAATCTGGCCGTCGGGGATTATCTGCTGACGAAAAATATCGGCGCCTACAGCATTGCTTCTTCAACAAAATTTAACGGTTTCGACGGCGCCAAAATTATCCATATCAATCTCAGACGTTGATTCAGGCTGCTGTCTCGTTGATACTTTCTTTATAAATGGAGGACATGCCAGAGGTATTCTTAAATCACCCTGACCCCTATGATGCCCTCTGTCGAACCAATCTTCTTTACAAGGTCATTAGAAATCTCGCCGTCTATATCTATGATGTTATAGGCGATACTCCCTTTGCTCTTGTTGATCATGTTCGTGATGTTGATCTTGTTTTCGGCCAGGAAATGCGTGATCTTTTCGATCATGCCCGGCAAGTTCTGATTCGCGATGGTAAGCCGCTGATTACCAGAACGATCAAGGGAACACTCTGGGAAATTGACTGAGTTCTTGATGTTGCCATTTTCCAGGAAATTCATGAGCTGTTTAACCGCCATAAACGCGCAGTTTTCCTCGGCCTCCTCCGTGGAGGCCCCCAGATGCGGAATGGCTATGACCTTGTCCGTCTTGATGACTTCTCCATCGGGGAAATCCGTCACGTAGCACGCCACGATGCCGTCGGCAATAGCCTTCTTCAGGGACGGGGTATCCACAAGTCCCCCTCTGGCGAAATTAAGGATTACTACGCCCTTCTTCATGACCGCGAATTTATTGGCATTGATGAATCCCTTGGTATCCTTGTTCTGAGGGACATGCAGCGAGATGAAATCGCACTCGGACAGGAGCTTGTCCAGGCTTGGTGCCTGCTTGGTATTGCGGGACAGGCTCCAGGCCGCCTCGATGGACAGGAATGGATCGAATCCCCAGACTTCCATGCCCATGCCCTCGGCGGCACTGGCCACCATGGTGCCGATGGCTCCCAGACCCACCACTCCGAGCTTCTTGCCCAGGATCTCGGTGCCGCCGAACTTGGATTTGCCCTTTTCGATCAGGTCCGGCACCTTGTCGCCTTCACCCACCAGGCCTTTGGCCCAGGCGATTCCTTCAACCACCTTGCGGGATGCCAGCAGCATGCCCAAGACGACTAATTCTTTTACGCCGTTTGCGTTTGCTCCCGGGGTATTAAAAACAACAATGCCTTTCTCCGAACATTTGTCGATGGGAATATTGTTGACACCGGCGCCGGCGCGAGCAATTGCTTTCAGACTCGACGGCAGGCTTACCTCTTTCATTTCCTTGCTTCTTACCAAGATGCCGTCAGGATCGGGAATATCAGTACGATACTCATACTTCTCAGTAAAAATGCTAAGCCCTTTTTCCGAAATTTTATTTAACAGATCAATCTGATACATAAAAACCTCCTATTCTTTTTCATTAGAGAGTTCTCTGATAGTACAGAATGCTCAGTTGTGCCACTATTGTCCAAAACAAATTGTCCTTATGACATTTTTTTGATGAGAATTTTCATTTTGTGGGATGGGGTATAGCATTGACATTCTTGTGTGTCAAGGAAATCTTGGCCAAAAAATGTGGGTGTGCGATGCCTATGTTTGTCTGGCGTGAACAGTGTTTATTACAGGTTGGAATGTTGTATGAATTGATACTACATTATTTTAACCTTGTATCCGTTGGCTCCGGCACCTCACGTTACAGGTCTTCGTATCATAATGAGCGTGGAAATAATACGATGATATCATGATAGTGACGCCCCTTATCGAGTAAGTACGCATCAACCGGATGAATCATATTTTCGTTATGGGACGCGAAACTTAATCTTCCAGGTGACAGGCCGCAAAGTGGCCATTCCCTCTCTCCCGAAGCTCGGGTTCGAGCTTATCGCAAATGTCCAGGCGAAAGGAACAGCGGGGGTGAAAGGCGCACCCGGCCGGAATGGCAAGAGGGTTGGGCATTTCGCCGGCCAGGATGACCCGCTCCTTTTTCCGGCCCGGCTCCGGCACGGGCACGGCGGAAAGAAGCGCTCTGGTATAAGGATGCAGGGGGCGGGCGAAAAATTCCTGATTGTCCGCCCAATCTACGATTCTCCCCAGATACATGACGGCGATCCGGTCGCCCATGTAACGCACCACGCTCAGATCATGGGTAATGAAGAGGTAGGTCAAAAAGAAATTCCTCTGCAGGTCCTTGAGCAGATTCAATATCTGGGCCTGGATGGAAACGTCCAAGGCGGAGACCGGCTCATCGGCAATGATGAGTTTTGGTTTTAAAGCGACCGCCCGGGCAATGCCGATGCGCTGTCTCTGGCCGCCGCTGAACTCATGCGGATAACGTCCCATCTGCGACGGCGACAGCCCTACGACCTCCATGAGGCGGGCCACTTCTTCCTTTCTCTCACGACGGCTCCCCGGCTGATGGATGATAAAGGGTTCCGCGATGATGTCTCCCGCCGTCCGGCGCGGATTCAGCGAGGCGTAAGGGTCCTGAAAGATGAACTGCACCTGGCGGCGATAGTTTTTTAGCGCGGTAGAAATTGTTTTCTCTTTATTGATGTCTTCACCATCGAAAAGAATGGCGCCGGCCGTTGGTTCCTCAAGCCTGGCAAGCATGCGCCCCAAGGTGGACTTGCCGCAGCCGCTTTCTCCCACCAATCCCAGCGTTTCGCCGCGATAAATTTTCAGGTCCAGGCCGTTGACGGCCTTGACCGTCCCGAGGCGCCCCGCCAAGAATCCCTGGCGCAGCGGAAAATATTTTTTCAATCCTCTGGCCTCCAGCAAGGCCTCGCCCTGCTGATCAGCGACCGGATGGCAAGCTTCCTTTTCATACATATTGCCAGCACCTTACCCAGTGTCCGGGCCTTTCCTCCGTCAGGGCCGGTTCCGCGCTCCGGCAGATATCCATTACCTTCAGGCACCGTTCCTGGAAACGGCAACCCGGGGGAAGATTATAAAGGGGGGGTACGCTGCCCGGAATCGTTTGCAAATATCCGTCCTTATTGCCGCGTTGGTCTACCCGCGGCAGGGAGAGAAGCAGGCCTATGGTATAGGGGTGCAGGGGAAAAGAGAAGAGGTCCAGGGCGCTGCTCTGCTCGACAATCTTCCCGGCGTACATGACTGCGACGAACTGGGCGGCTTCGGCAACCACTCCCAGATCATGGCTGATAAGAATCATCGAGGCGCCGAATTCGTCTTTGAGTCGGCCGATCAGCTCGATAATTTGCGCCTGGATGGTAACGTCCAGTGCGGTCGTCGGTTCATCGGCCAACATCAGCCGCGGATGGCAGGACAGGGCCATGGCAATCATCACCCGCTGCCGCATCCCGCCGCTCAACTGGTGCGGATAGTCACGGATGCGCCGTTCCGGCGCCGCCATCCCCACTGATTGCAGCATCTCCACGGCCCGATTCAGGGCCTCCTTGCGGGAGAGCCCCTCGTGAAAACGCACCACCTCGGCAATCTGCTCACCCACTTTCAGCACCGGATTGAGAGAGGTCATGGGCTCCTGAAAGATCATGGCAATTTCCTTGCCCAAATACCGGTGCATATCTTTCTGATTAAGCGCGAGCAGGTCTGTGCCGTCCAGAAAGACGCTGCCGGCGACGATCCGGCCGGGCGGCGTTGGCACCAGCCTCATTATGCTCAGCGCCAGCACCGTCTTGCCGCAACCGGATTCGCCCACCACACCCAGCGTCTCACCGCGGCCGACGGTAAAATCCACCCCGTCCACCGCCCTGATGCAGCCTTCCTGCGTCTCAAAATGAGTGGTCAGGTTGGTAACCCTGAGGAGAGGTTCGCTCAACCTTTACGTTCCCCCATCTTTAACCAAATCACGCAAATACCGGATAAAGAGCCTCACCCCCACGCCCGAGGCCCCTTTCGGACAATAAGCTTTATCCTTGGCCAGCCAGGCGGGGCCGGCAATATCCAGATGCGCCCAGGGCCAGGGGCCGACGAATTTGCTCAAAAATGCCCCCGCCGTAATCGTCCCGCCGGCCCGTCCCGAGGCATTCTTATAGTCTGCGACCTCGCTCTTGATCAACTCATGATACTCTTCCCAGAAGGGCAGCTCCCAGACCCTTTCCCCGGTAGTTTCCGCGGCCGCCTTCAGGCCGGCCTTCAATTTCTCATCCGTACCCAGCAAGGCGATGACATTATCTCCCAGGGCGATAATGCAGGCGCCCGTCAAGGTGGCGATATCAATGATTGCGGCCGGTTTGAATTTGCCCGCATAGGTCAGGGCATCGGCCAGGATAAGGCGGCCTTCGGCATCGGTATTCAAAACCTCGATCGTCAGACCGGACAGCGATTTCAGAATATCACCGGGTTTATAGGCCTTGCCGCCGGGCAGATTTTCCGTGGCCGGGATCAAACCCACCACATTGACCGGCAGATGCAGATCGTGAATGGCCATGATCGCGCCCATAACCGCCGCTCCCCCCGCCATATCGGATTTCATCTCATCCATCTTCTCGGAAGGCTTGATGGAAATCCCCCCGCTGTCGAAGGTCAAGCCTTTGCCCACCAAAGCCACCGGCGCCTGCCCCTTGCGGCCGCCCCGATATGAAAGGACGATGAATTTTGGGGGCTGGCAACTGCCACTCGCCACTGCGAGGAGGGCATTCATCCCCAATTTCTTCATATCCTGAACATCAAGAATCCGGACCTGGACTTTTTTCCGGGCGGCGGCCATTGTTTCGGCCTCCCGGGCCAGATCCGAGGGCGTCATTTCATTGGCCGGCGTGGAAACCAGATCCCGGGCAAAACAAACGGCGTGGCAGATGTTCTCAGCCGTTTTTACCGCCGCTTTTACCTTGGGAATGTTTTCTTCCTTTTCCTCGATGATCACGAACTCCTTTATTTCTTTTATCTTGTCCCGCTCCAGCGTTTTGAAAGGCGTAAACTGATAGAGGCCGAGATACACCCCCTCGACCATAGCCTCTGTCACCTCTGCGTCCGGAAGAGAGGAGATGCCCAGATCACTCGCGACGGCGAATTTTTTCACATTGAGACCCCTGATCTCCCGGGCGGCTTTGGCAAAAGCGCCGCGCAGCTTTTCCCGGTCCAGCTCTGCCCGTTTGCCCATACCGGTCAAAACGATGCGCTGGGCCGGGATGGCGCCCTGGGTATAGATGACGGCGATCTGGTTTAACTTCCCCTCAAAATCGCCCGCCGCAATGACTTCCGCGATCAGACCGTGCATTTTTTTGTCGAGGAGCTTTGCCCCGGCGCTCAGTTTTTTGTCACCCTCGCAATGCAGCGCCACCAGCGCCTCAGTAGCAAATTCGGCAGCTTTCCCCTTTTTAACAATAAACTCCATATCTTCCTCCCACAGGTCATGCCTGTCTATCTATATAAAACCAATTTCTTCTGAATATATAAACTGCCGCTGCCACCGGATACCGGGATGGGCCTTTTCAAAAGGTGCGGCGCCGACTATTTCCAGGGACGCCCGGTCTATCGCCAGGGGGTGATACCCGCCCACAAAACCAAAGTCCGGCGCTATAACGGGATGAGTGCCCGGCAGACAGTCGCAGTCGGTGGTAATTTTGACTACGGCATTGATGAAGACGGTCCTGTCTTTGATGATCTTCCAGAGGGCCGCCGCCGTTTCCACGAGTTTTTCCTGGAAGGCTCCGCTGTCGTCGCCCCAGAGGATGCGCAGCGCTACTTCGGGACACAGCGCGATACACTGGGCGCAGCCTATGCAAAGTTTACGGTCATAGGCTGGATAGCCACTTACCGCGATATGGGCGGCGCCGGTGGGACAGGCCGCAACGCAATCGCCGCAGCGGCTGCAAGTGCCCGTATCAAGCTCGGGATAGACATCGGCGTGCATGCGCTGCTTTTGCGCCCGTGAGGCAAACCCCATGGAGATATTCTTCAGGGCGCCGCCAAAACCGGAAACCATGTGACCCTTGAAGTGAGAAAAGATCACAAATCCATCGGCCTTTTCGACCTGAGCCGCCACCTGCACCGCCGTAAAATGTTTATAACCCGCCGGTATCTCGATCACATCGCGCCCGTCCAGACCGTCCGCGATGATAACCGGACAACCAAGAAACTCTTCGTGGTAACCATGCTCCGCCGCCGTCGCGAGGGCATCTTTCCCCGTGCGGCGACCCCCGGAATACAGAACGGTAGTATCAAAAACGAAGGGAGAAACCCCCATTTCCTTAAGCCACCGGACAATTTCTTTAGCCAGGTCCGGGGGCAGAAAAGTATGATTCCCCCTCTCACCCCAGTGGAGCTTGATCCCCACCCTCTGACCGGGGGTAAAGGGAGTTTTCAGCTCCTTGAGCAACATACGCAGGGACTCAACCGTTCCCCCTTTCGCTGTGCAGATGCCCTGCCGCAAGCTTTCCTGCATGATCGTTTCCTCCTGCCATATCGAATAGAACACGCCTTGCCGCTCCTTACTACCAAAAATGACACCCCATTGCCATAAAAAACCTTCCCCCCTCGTGGTTTGAGTCAGTTAATTTGTCCGTTGCCGAAGTAGCGAGCCTGGCCGCTAAAAAGGATTATCGTTTGGGTCGTTTGTCAAAAGAACAGAGTGTGTTAGTTCACGAACCACGGTCCATGGGCAGATTTTGCTGTGTATTGCAGTTTCGTGAGGAGCGGCTGGTGTCCGCAAAGTATATAACGACTAACTGCCTGATCGGGTAGCAGGGAGGGATCGCTATAGCCCGCATTACTTGTCATAGCGGGTCAGCACCGGTAGGTTATTTTAGGCGAAGATAGCTTCCTGAAAGCATTAACTCATCACATTTCGAGGATATAATAGATTCCTAATGGGAATGTTGATACTAATAAATATATGGGACATGTAGATAGCCATATAAAACCCGATAAAAGTAAACGCAAATGGGGATGTCTGATCTTTCTTGTTTTTATGTGTGTTTGCGCTTCAGTACTATACATGCCCTATATAGGCAAAGAGAAGGCTGCCGATACTGTAATCGAATCCATATCTCCAGAGATATGAAAGTTTTCAATTGGTTATCAATAAAAGATTCCCTTGACTTCTCAACTCATTAAGAACATGAGTTTAAATGAAGCATTGCCAATCGGTTAACAACCACTTTGAACCCTTTTTTGAAGGGTAATGCCATGAAGAGATTTTACGAAACCTTCTTACTCAAAAAAGTGCGGGGTTTTTATTCAATCTTCGGTGTTACGATGATCAAACGCAATCCCCTCAGAGCGGCTTTCCTGCTTGGATTGATTCTCCCCCTAATGTCAGGTTGCGCCACAAAAATGTCTCTGGAGGAAGCAAAAAAGGTTACCATCTCCATGGCGGAATCGCCGGCCTTTATTCCCCCCCCCCCGCAGAATTAACGATATTCTCTCCGTTCTGGACCAGCCCGGTCAGTTCGAATCTCAGATTACAGCGAAATTCAAGAAACAGGCTGACGCCAAACCACCCGATACGGAAGATCCGAGGACTCTCAAAACATTTTACAGGGACCGCGGGGGGGCCGCCTTTGAATTGAACCGCTTCGGGCAGGCCAGGGATGATCTACAGAAGGCATTAGCTTATAATATTAAGGATGATTCCGATGGATTCATCAAATGCCGTCTCGGCATTATAGAACACAGTTATGGTAATTTTCAAAAAGCGATTGCATTATATAAAGATAGTTCAACATATCCAGTAGTCATTATCCCATTATATGAGACTCCTTCCAGCCCTGTGAGAGCTTATTTTCAACTGGTCTTTCTCTACGCCACGATTGGCGATCTGGAGTCTGCTAAAAGCGCCAGGCAGAGCGGTGTTGAATTCATTAACAAAAGTAGACAGGGGCCGACAGGAGGATTCTTGCATGAGATGCAGCTGCATTTGATGGATGTCTTCATTTTGGAGGCACAGGGAAACTACGCGGAAGCTGATGCAGAATATCGAAAGATCAAGAACCTCGGGACGGGGCCGGGCCGGGTGCTCCTGGAAAAATATCCGACGTCTTTTATCTCTGTGGATATGTTCCATGCACGGAATTTATTGAATCAGCAACGCCTGCTGGAGGCGGAGGTAGAAGCCAGAAATGTCCTGAAAGCCTCTCTGGCGCATACCGGCAAGGAATCAGCGCTTACGGGACAGGCACTGATATTGCTTACCCGCATATTGCTGGTGCAGGGTCGCATGGAAGAAGCGGAACGGCTAGCTGATGCCTCCATTCGTATTCTTGAAGCTGCGCGTACCCCTGCTGATTCCCCCTTCGTGACCCTTGCCAGGATCACAAAGGGTGATATCCTGGCGTCAATGGAGAATTACGTCGGCGCCATGTCACAATACGATCTGGCCCAGGTCGGTATGAAAGAAAATCCGTTTTTCTCTGAAAGATCCTTTACACAGGATCCCTTGATGGTTTTATCCATGCTCATGACCGGCCGTTATGACGACGCGAAGAAACAGGCTTCACAAAACTACGAGAAACTCAGGTTACGCTTTGGTGAAAGGAACGATAAAACAGCGGAGATGCTGGCGCTCAGGGGCATGACTGAGGAACACTTGAACCATTATCGCGAAGCCGTCAGGGACCTTTCCACCGCAACAGAAGTACTTATGGAACACCGAACGGAAGAAGGTGAATTTGCCAGTCACAAAAAACTGCGGAGAATAATCATTGATGACTATGTCTCTTTACTGGCGAAGATTCAGGGCACTCCCCTTGAAAAGGAGCTGGGGATCGATGCAGTGGCCACATCGTTCAATCTGGCAGAAGCAAATAGAAGCAGGAGCGTCCAGGGAGCTCTCGTAGCAAGCAGTGCCCGTGCCGCAGTGACAGATCCGGAACTGGCTGACCTGGCCCGTAAGGAACAGGATGCAGACAGACAGATCGTCATCTTGGAAAGCGCGATTCTGAATCTTCTAGCGGCGCCGGCCGGTCAGCAGGACCCGAATGCCGTTCGGAATCTACAAATTAATATCGAAAAGCTGCGCGATGCCCGGAATACCATTCTGGGTGAAACCAAGCGCCGCTTCCCCAGATATGCTGATTTTGTAAATCCATCGGCACGATCCATTTCTTCTATCCGGACGATAATGCGTCCGGGGGAAGTGCTGCTGTCCCTTTATACCACTAAAGATCAGACCTTTATCTGGGCCATTCCTCATGGAAAAAATGCACAATTTGTTTCCGTCGGCATGGGTAGAAACAATCTCATCCCCGTTGTGGCAAAGCTGAGAAAATCACTTGATTCGGAACCGGGAACGCTGGGAGATATTCCCGATTTTGATATCTCTCTGGCCTATGACCTTTATTTGAAATTATTTTCTCCTGTTGAATCGGCATTGAAGGATGCCACCGACCTTTTTATTGTCACAAATAATCCCCTGGATCAGATCCCCCTGGCTATTCTTCCGACGGCGCCATTTCACCTTGATCGTGAACGTGAGGAGCTTTTTGCCCTTTACCGGCAGGTTCCATGGTTGATACGCAGGGTTTCCATTACCATGGAGCCTTCTGTGTCAGCCCTTTTCAATCTGCGGACGATGCAGGCCGCTGATCCCGGTCGTAAGGCCTTTCTGGGATTCGGTGATCCCCTCTTTAATCGGGAACAGCTGGCGTTTGTGAAAGCAGAGCAGAACAGGTTAGAAGAACATACCACAAGAAAAATAGCTGCTATCGACAAAATAAATGCAAGTAGTGTCCAAGTTAGGGGTATCCGCATTACTGCGAAGGGAACTCTCGATAATCAGAAGGTCGCATCCATTCAGACCGAGAATCTGGACCGTCTGCCCGACACGGCAGAAGAAATTAAAACCATTGCGCAGGTATTGAACGCAGACCTGACAAAAGACGTCTTTTTACAGGAGCAGGCTTCCAAGCACCGGGTTAAAACAATGCCCCTGTCGGACCGGAAGGTCATTGCATTTGCCACCCATGCCCTGGTTCCCGGGGATCTGGACGGCTTGGATCAGCCTGCTCTTGCCCTGTCCTCATCTTCCGTCACAGGAGACCAGGAGGATGGCTTGTTGACGATGAAAGATATTATGAAGTTGAAGCTGAATGCCGATTGGATCGTTCTTTCAGCGTGTAATACGGGAGCTGCGGGTGGCGCCGGAGCGGAAAGTCTGTCGGGACTTGGTCAGGCCTTTTTCTATGCCGGTAGCCGGGCGATCCTGGCCAGTATGTATCCTGTTGAAACGACGTCGGCCCGGAAACTGGTCACCGGCCTATTCAGGTTTCAAGTTGATGATGCTAAGCTGACCAGATCACAGGCGCTGAGGAGATCTATGCTGGATCTGATCGACAGGGAGACGCTGAAGGATCAAGCCACGGGCAAGATCATCGCCAGTTACGCCCATCCCCTTTTCTGGGCACCTTTTGTACTGATGGGCGATCCTGGCCCATAAACACTATCGCTTGCGGTGATCGGCTCGATGGATTTACCTGCCATAGAAAGCATCGTTTCCAAGTGGCAATCCTCACCTCAATCCCGCATCGAAAACCGTTTAGTTGTAAGTGTAAGAGATCGCCAGCGATGTCTTTTTGGTCAAGCAGTACGGATTGAAGTCTGCTATAAAAACGCGTCAGCCTCCATCATTGACTTCAATAAACTATACGTAACCTGCCCTTTTGCTACTTCGAGACCCGCAAGGTGGGGAACATCATCGCCCGGGTCCGGCAATTCATGAACAACATCTTGCTAAAGGTACTTCTCAACACGATCTTCTCCCCGAGCTTTGTCATTGTCATGGCCGTCTACAGTTGCTATGCCAATATTGCCGCAGCTATTCGAGATATGGCGCCAATCCGCAGCGGCTGGAGAAGATGATCGGCAACGCCGGTGCGCAATGGATTATCATTGGTGAAATACAAAGAATTCCGGCGCTGCTGCACGGGGTTCATTGGCTTATTGAAGCTAAGAAGCATCGCTTTATCCTTATTAATCTCCTTGGCAGACAAAACCGTTTTCCGTATCCCCAATCCACGTAATAGCAACTATTTATCAATCGACCGGGCCTATATCCTGGAAACAGGGCGGGTGGCCTTGAGCGGCGCTGCGGTGGAACTCCGGGAGAACGACCAGGTGAAAGCAGGCGATCATTCACCGCCATGACCGGGGCAGATGTGCGCGGTGGACTTTCTCGCGTGATAAAATTATTGATTTTAATAAAATATTTGGTTAGTTTCAATAAACGGGAATTGAAACCGGCGCCGGCATCCACTTTGCTCTGGCCAGGTATGGACGCTGTTTCTGTTACTGATAACAAAGGAGGAGAAGATGTTGAAAGGGAAAAAGATTGCGATTATCGGCGGAGGGAAAATGGGCGGGGTGATTATCAACGGCATCGTTTCCCGCCAATTGGCGCCGGCCGCTAATGTTACGGTGGCCGATAAGGTAAGGGGGTGCCTGCTGGGACTTAAGGATGCTTACGGGGTTGCGACAACGGAGAACAACAAAAAGGCGGCGCAAGCAGCAGCGGTGGTTGTTCTAGCGGTAAAACCCCAGGATATGGGAAACGTTCTCCAGGAGCTGAGCCCCGTCATAGACAATAAAAAAGTGGTGATTTCGATCGCGGCGGGTATTTCCACGGGGTTTATCGAAGGCTGTCTTAAAGAGGGAGTAAGGGTCATCAGGGTCATGCCCAACACCCCGGCCCTGATCGGTGAAGGGGCAGCCGCCCTGACGCGCGGCAAAAATGCCTCGGAGAAAGATCTGGAGCTGGCGGAACTGATCTTCAGAGCTCTCGGGATTACGGTGGTCGTCAAAGAAGAACTGATGGACGCCGTCACGGGACTGAGCGGCAGTGGTCCCGCCTATGGATTCGTCATTATAGAGGCACTGACGGACGCCGGCGTGCTGATGGGGCTGAGCCGGGATGTGGCCCTTAAACTGGCGTCCCAGACCATGCTGGGGTCAGCCAAGCTTTGTCTGCAAAGTGGCAAGCATCCGGCGGAGTTGAAGGATATGGTAACCTCGCCGGGAGGTACTACTATAGCCGCCCTGAAGGTATTAGAGGACGGCAAGATCAGGGCGACCTTGATGGCGGCGGTGGAGGCGGCAACCTTACGTTCCAGGGAGCTGGGCGGGCACAGGTAAGTCGGCAGCACTTCCCCTTTAGTAATATGGGGACACCATACTAGTTTTTTGCATTCTTGGCCTTCCGCCCCTTTATCAAGATGAAGAGTTTATCGCCGATGGTACTAATCTGTCGCCAACAGCAGGCTGGCTTCGGTTTGAGAACGCATTATCATGTGGACGTAATTCTAAAACTAGTATGGTGTCCCCCGAATTCCGGCTTGTGCCCCCGCGGTTTTTATGGAAATACAAGAATATCTGGAGAAACATTCCACTCTGTTGCAAAATAACGCTCTAATTGTTTCGTAGATTTTTCATCAGATGTAATTACAGCTTTCAGATCCTTTTCTTCAAAGTTCAAATAATCTTCATTGCTTTGAGAAGATATTCGCCATTCATTTTCTTTACAGAATTCATAACCTATTGGATATCGTTCATACACATCAGCAATTCTTACACCATTATTATTTACAGCAAGCTTCCTGCTTTCTGAAAAACTATTAAAGAGCGTATGAGGTTTTCTATAAGCTAAAATCTGTTCTTCCAGCTCTTTTTTGCGAAGAATCTCTATAGGCGACAGATTGGATTTATATGCAAAATAATGGTTCCATTGCAGAACTATGGGGTCATAGAAAAGAGATTCTTCCTTATAGTAATAAACTTTTCTTATTTTGTTTTTACTCAAGTATTCATTGTCAAAGACCAGTCCGAGTTTGCCATATTGCTCTTTGTGCGGGTGCATAGGCAGTTGCTCAAAAGAAACATCGAAAAGCATAACATCCTGACATCCATATCCAAATAATAGATGTCATATTTCGGGCTTATCGGTATATTTTTTTCTCAATTCTGCCAATCCATCATTCTCTGAAAGAAAACCCTCCAGCGGCAGATTCAGTACAGTTGTATCTATAAATCTTGAGTCGTTAAAGATTTTTGCGTGAATGTGGGGCTGAAACACGGGTATAAACTCAGGGTTTGCCTTTAATAACAATCTTTTTTTTTGCAGAACGTCATCTATTACTGAGTTAGTTTGGATCTGAATGTCATTTTTATACGCACCAAATGCAAAATGAATATACATTGATCTACCTCGCAGGAGAACGAATAATATCTACCTACTCTGTACCGAAAAGCTTTTGGCCAACTCGTATAGACCTGAAGGAGCCTTATCACAGGCAATTACGACATGGATATCCAATTTTCAGTTTCTTCAACTACATCGAGGCACAGATGCCACCGAAATGCCAGTTTTGACCACGTAGATTACCCGTCTGGAGATTGCCGAGTTCATTCTCTGATGATTTCAATTCGCAACTGTACTAAAGCACATTTTACGTCGCCACGGCACTTTCTAATCGTCTCCCAGATCGTTTCTTTTTCACTGTCTGTTAATGAATATTTTTCTATTACGATTGCATCAACTTCGCAATTTTTCAAATAATGACAAGCCCATAGCCGATGGCCGCCATCCAGAATGGTATAATCATTGTATAGCAGTAAAGGTTTTCTCCAAATTCCCTTGTCAGCTATTGTTGCGATTCTATTGATGTGATATTTTTTCTGTAAAACAATGGATGTATCTTCATCTACTGATTCCCATTCGGTCTGGAGTTCTCTAAAACAACCCTGAAATGACCTGAACTCCCATTCTTTGTTCATGATTGCTTCATCGATATCAGCAAAACCGAACTCGACAGGAGTGGACTTGCCTTTATGGACTGCGTTATAAGGCACCAGTTGTAACTTAGCAATTGGAATCTTCATTCAAGCTCTCATCTTGGCATGTTCGCGTCGTATACCGAACTCCCATGGCAGGACTTTACCGACAAGTCATAAGTTTTACAAGGTATACCCTACAAACAGATACTTATCGGATTTCTTGGAAAACGTGTATTATGGACGGAGACGTGTATTTAGTAACGCCTCTACCTTAATTTTAGTATCCCAGCCTTCTTGCACTATTAAGAGCCCAGTTTTTCTCTTCCCCTGAATAATCAGATCTAACATATGCATCGTATGCCATTCTGAAATACCTCCCTGCCGTGTCAAGCTGGCCCTTCTCCCCGTAAACATTGCCGATGTTCGCCATGATACCGGCATAACCGGCGGTATTCTGTAACCCGAGCTTGTCATAAATGGATTGGGAGTTCAGGAAGTATTCCAGCGCACGGTCAAGCTGGCCCTTGCTCACGTAAATATTGCCGATGTTCATCATGAGGCGGGTATAACCGGACGATTTGGTATCATTACGGCCCTTAAAAATTCTCTCAGCTTTTTCAAGATATCCGAGGGCCTCGCTAAAGAGGTTAAATGTAATACCCGTAGTAAAACCTGCGGTTATCAATGCATCGGTATAGTTCGGGTCAATATCGAGTGCCTTCTTGAAATTGTTAAGCGCCTCTTTGGGGTCGGTATCCTCAACCTCTAAGCCTTTTGCATACCATTCATAGGCGCTTAATTTTAATTTGGGTTTCTCCGCTATCTTCTTCCTGTCTTGTTTGATAAACTTTACAGGTATAATGTCGGCTATGGTGATTTTTTCTGTCTCACCCATTAAGGTAAATACCACCTTATCCTGTAGGTCAAAGATCCCATTTAGGGTGCCGTCTATCTTGGTGGAGCTTTCTACCTTGCCCGTCTCTACATTGACAAGCCTTGCATGGACCCTTATGCGGGAATCTGATACGAGATAGCTTCCCGTGAAGATAACGTTAGCACCTGTGAGCTTGCCGAGTTTAATCATCCTGTCTTCTTCTGCAAGACCTGAGAAGATAAACTTCATCTCTTCAAGTATCTTCTTCCTGTCTTGATTCGAGACAACACTGATATTTTGAATACGCGTGAGGTCGGATATGACGGTATCTGTCATGCCTGCCGATATCCAGGAGTATTCCTTATCTCCTGTGTTCTCAAAAGGGTGTACCAGTATGTTCATTTGTTTTGCTGGGCATGGGGTGGTGAATAAAAAGAATAAGAGGGAAAAGGTAAATGGTATTAAGAAAAACAGCTTTTTCATCGTACCCCCTTTATTTTGTGATATATTTTTTACATTGACCAAAAAGCAGTGCAATTCAAGGGGAAATTACCCGAAATCAAGGGACGAAATCAAGGGCGAAATCAAGGGACACCATACTAGTTTTTTTGCTTTTTGGGTCTCCCGCCCTTTCGTGGCGTCAATATTTTTCCCAACCCACTTTCCAACGTCTCTGTAAACTTTATATTTCCAAGCGGACGCCCTGTTCTTTCATGTCTGCGAAGATCTTCATACTCTTCCTCCGGCAGACCGGCTGTGAGAAAGCTCCTCCAATCACCAACTAATTCCAGCAACGGCTCTGCGGTCGCTAAACCATCGCCCGCGCCTGTTAAATGCACCCCCGCACTGCTCCAGGGATATTCAGCCGGATCTGCTACCAGCCTTGCCCTTACCGGATTGAGTTCAACATACCGCGCCGCCGCCAGCAAATACTTCTCGTCCATCACATAGGAGGAGAACCGCCCCTGCCATAAATGCCCACGCCAGTTCTCTCTAAAGTTGATATGACAAGTGTAGCGCCGATGGGCCTCGCCTATCGCCAATCGCAGGCTGTCCTCGGTTTGAGGAACCACTATCAGGTGAACGTGATTCGGCATGAGACAGTATGCCCATACTGCAATCCCATGGAAAGAACACCATTCCGCCATAAGCTGCTTATATAGACGATAGTCCTCCTCACGGAAAAAGGTC